>CAITDR010000028.1 GCA_903891165.1 uncultured Pseudomonadota bacterium | reverse complement strand
TGATTGGGGAGGCGATCCGTGGCCACCGCCGCGACGACCTCGTGCTCAGTGTGAAGTTCGGCGCCCTTCGGGGTCCGGACGGAGGATGGTTGGGCGTCGATACCCGCCCCCAAGCTGTCAAAGCCGCCTGTGCCTACAGCCTGCGCCGATTGGGGGTGGACCACATCGACATCTACCGTCCGGCGCGCCTGGACCCTTCGGTGCCTATCGAAGACACCATCGGTGCGATCGCCGATCTGGTAAAGGCTGGCTATGTACGCCATATCGGCCTGTCAGAGGTGGGCGCCGCGACCATCCGTCGTGCAGCGGCCATACATCCCATCGCCGATCTGCAGATCGAATATTCGCTGCTTTCGCGCGGGATCGAGCGTGAGATCCTGCCAGTCTGCCGCGAGCTGGGCATCGGCGTTACCGCCTATGGGGTGCTGTCGCGTGGGCTTTTGGGCGGTCACTGGTCCCCCGACCGACACCCCGCTGATTTTCGCGCCACAATCCCACGTTTTCAGGGGGAGAACCTGCGGCACAACCTGGGGCTGGTGGAGGCGCTCCGCGCAGTGGCCGAGGCACGGGGTGCCACCGTGGCTCAGGTGGCCATCGCCTGGGTAGCCTCGCGTGGCGACGATATTGTTCCCCTGGCGGGTGCGCGCCGTCGTGACCGCCTGGCGGAAGCACTGGGGGCCTTGTCCCTTGAACTCTCTGCAGCAGACCTGGCAGAAATTGAAGCAGCCGTGCCAGCGGATGCTGCGGCGGGATCGCGCTATGCGACCTACCAGATGGCGATGCTGGACAGCGAGCGGTGAGGGGCGTTGGAGGCGTTGTGGGGCCGGGTGCGACGTAAAGCCCACCCAGCCAACAACAACCCCACCGCACCTGGACCAGACCCCACCGGGCTAGTGGCACAACCGGACCCTTCAGGCTCCTCCTCCGCAGAACAGAGCACCTTGACCCCTGAAAAAAGCCACACCTGGTTGTTATTTTCATCCCATAAAAACAACATAAATATTCGCTTTTTCCCCTGGGCATTCCACGTCTGGACAGACATATGTGGGGCTACAGCTTTCCTCCGCTTCCAGCATCCCGATGTCGGCGGACCACCGGCAGTTCCATCCCTCAGCGCCCTCCAGCGAAACCTGGATACGCTTGCCGGGCACACAATGGTGGGTCGAAAGTACAATCTCCTCCGTACCCTCAAATCTACCTGCGGCGGCAACAGCAACAAGAAACAACATCCGTGGACTATAGCAACCAGGGTGACAAAAGCAAATTCCCGCCCTCAACCCCTCGAAAACTCCGCCACCAGCTGCCGCGACACCGCCACCAGACCTCCCTCCGGCCCCCAGATCCGCCCTTCGATACTGGCATAACCATCCCCAGCGACCACAGTATCCCCGTAAAAAGCCCAGCGGCCGTCTGCGGGCCCGACAATAGGTCCAACAAAATCTACCATCCAGGTCACTGTACTGGCAGGCGCATGACCGGAGAGTAGGGACAAAATTGGAGCAGGCCAAGCATCCAGCAGCGCCAGCACCAGC
>CAITDR010000027.1 GCA_903891165.1 uncultured Pseudomonadota bacterium | reverse complement strand
TTTCGCCCGCTTCCTGGTGGCGGACTACCGCGATCACAGCAGCGGCAAGCCGGAAACCGTGGTTGTTGCGCCTGGACCTGGCTTCTACGCCGATCCCAGCTCGGGCCGCAACGAGGTGCGCCTCGCGGCGGTGCGCAACGAGCAGGAGCTGATCCGGGCGATCGAGGTGCTGGGCAAGGGTCTGGAAGCCTATCGGGCGCGCTGATCGACCACAGCACCGCGGTCTACCTGCTTAAAAAGCCTGCCCCCAGGCCACGACCACCCCCCAGGATCCCTCACCCACCCCCACATCAATGCGGGTGACATTGAGGTCTTCCGGGGGGAGAAGCAGGCGTAGTCCGCCTCCAAGACTCCAATGCCAACGCCCATCCACCGCGACGCTGTCGAGGAAGGCCGCGGCCTGGAGTGGCCCTACCAGCCGGTGCCGGTACTCCACCTGCGCGGGAACAAAAACGGAGCCCCGCCAACGCCCCGCTGGTTGACCACGCAGCAGCTCGGCTCCTCCGGCCGTCCAATCCCGCCATTCCGGGCCTTCCACCCCCCAGAAACCCAGCCGCATCGCCAGGGTACCCCCCAATAGCGGTGGCATCGCCCGCAGATTCACACTCCCCGAGAACGTTTCCCCACTTCCAAAGCCGGCCTCTCCCACGGCCGTCAGGCTGAGGTAGCGCTGCGGCACCAAGCTCAGGCTCAGCCAGGGGCCGTTCGCCAGAAACCAGCTTCCCTCATAAAAATCGGCCCTTGTCTGGCCTCCGAGGGTGGCCATCAGCGGCCCCGCCGTCCAGGCGAGCCCCGCTCCGCCGCGTGCCGTCCCCTGTACATAAAGCTCCCGCTCTCCCGCCACATCGTAGCGGTTGGCCACCAACCGTGCCCCTGCCGCATAGAGCAGGGGCCGCAGGGCCCGCCCCGTGGCAAAACGCAGGGAAGTCATTCCAAAAAAACCTCCCCGGCTGTCGCCCCCCCCCCGCAGGGTCAATTGGTGCTGCCGCCAGCCCAGATCGGGGTGGCTGAAAGAAAAAAGCCCGCCGATCCCCGATCCCGGCGCTCCCGATAGCCCCAGGCTCAGCACCCAGGTCCCCGGATCGGGCGGGTACAGGCCCACCTCTTGAAGTCCCTGGCCCATTCCGTCCAGCTCGCCCGTCGTCAGGCGGGAAAGGTCGCCAGATGCCCAGGCAAGACGCGCCGATGCCGGTCCTATCAGTGGGCTCCCCTCCAGAATTGGCTCTACTTGGCTGGGATCTGCCCCGGTAAACGTCGGCATCCATAGGTGGTAGTCCGCCCGCGCAATCGCACACCAGGGGTCGCTGTCCGGGCAATTTCGTAGCGCCCGATCCAGGGGTAGCTCATGCAGGATCGGGGCGAAGTTCCCCGATACTTTTAAGAGACGTACCCTGGCCATCGCCTCGGCGGCTGGGCTCTCGGCGGTTGCCAGAGCCTCATGCCAAGCGGAGGAGGCATGCCCACGATCCCCTCTCCACCAGGCCAGATCCCCGGCAGAGAGGAGGTCAAAGGTGCTCAGTTCACCGAGATGGACTTGATCAGCCCACCCTTCATGTCGGTACGCAGCCGGTCCTGGAGCTTGATATAGATCCCCGAGTTCTCGGCCTGCTCAGAGCCATATTCCACGTCTTTGTCGTCCTGCTCGCGCAGAGTGTACTTGAAGACCTGGAATTCGAAATTGCTCTGGTCGTCAAAGGTGAAACGCCAGCGGTTGCGGGTGGTGATGTTGCCCTTGCTGCCGTCCTTCAAGACCGCCTGGGCCGTGGTGCGCAGGGTGCACTCGTACATCCAGGGGTTGAAGTCAGAAGAGTAGGTACAATCAACATCATCTGGCACTTTTCCGGGGATGATGTTGATGGACTTCACATCCGACCATGCGACGTTTTTCTCGGAAGTACCCACTTCCAAGGTCAACTTCAGCTTGTTTTCGTCGGTGGTCCAGCCCTGGTCGGCGTTGAAGTCTTCCCCGCGCTCCACACCGATGACATGCCCGCTCTTGGTGCTGCCATCGGCAAAGGTAAAGCTGATGTTGAAGCTGGCATTCCGCACCACCACCGGCTCGGGAGGAGGGGGAGGGGGCGCTTCTTCCACCGGGGGAGGGGCGACTTCCACGGGGGTGGGTTCAGGAGGAGGTGTTTCCTTGCCCTTCTTGCCACCTTTGGCAGCGACAAGGAGGAGAAAGGGGATGATCAGGAGACGACGATACATCTGGACCTCGGTGGGGGACGCGGCTAGAACCTCGGGGCCGCCCTGTTGATTCCCTCAGAAAGAACGGCCCCATCGGCAATGCTTGTAACCTGTTGTCATGTCAAGACTTCATCTCAGCAGGTCATTTTTTCTGTACGGATCAGGGGGACCAGCGACGCAGGGGGCCCCATTCCGGGCTGCCACCCTTCAGGATGGTCTCGAAATTGGCACGTCCGCGCGCTGCTTCTCCGGTATCGACACAGTGTTCATAGGCGCAGGCTTCCAGCGACTGCCGCTCCGCCGGATCGCGACCCACGGCGGCCAGCACCGCCCCTTTGTAGGCGGCGACGGCTGTGGGCGAACGTCGCGACACCATGTCCACCAGGGCACGCGCCCGGGCCATCGCCGCCTCCAGGTTCGGCTGCACCTCCTGGACCAGACCGATGCGGGCCGCCTCTTCCGCCCCCACCAGCTCCCCGGTCATCCCCAGGCGCAGCGCCTGACCTACCCCGACCAACGCCCACAATTCTGCACTGCCTCCGGCCCCGGGAAGGATGCCCAGCCCCGTCTCCGGCAGGCCCAGCTTTGCTTCCGGACAGGCGATGCGGTAGTCGCAGGTGAGGAGGTACTCGGTACCCCAGCCCAACGCGACTCCATTCACGATGGCGATGTGAAAAATCGGGGCATGACGAAGGCGATTCAGAAGCGTGCGCTGCCAACGTACATGCTCCTTGATGCGATCCTCCGTCCAGCCGCTGCGCTCGGTGACGTTGGCACCGGCGATAAAGATCGGCGCCCCTTTTGCACTTTTCCGCTGGGACCAGGTGAGGAGAGCAGCGATCTCTCCCGACTCAGCGAGCACGCAGAGCTCTTCAAAATCGCGCAGTTGATCGCTGCCCATTTCGTTGGCTTTGCCGTGGTCCAGCTCTAAAAGGGCAAGGCGCCCGTCGATCTTCAGCTTGAGAGACTGCATTTACGGCTCCGGTCTGGCGAGGAGGTCGAAGTGTAGCTGAATATCCGGTTGGAGGGTGGAGATCAGCAGACCGGGATCAGGGATTCCGAAGTCCGCCCAGTGCAGGGGCAGCTTTCCACGAAGCCGGAGCGCCTCCTCCTCCCACGACCAACTCAGCGGCACCGACATCCGGCGGGTCTGGTCACGGATACTCAGATCCCCCAAAAAGGTCATGGTTCCGCTCGCTTCGCCCGGGCCTGGAACTGTACCTTCCACCTGTACCACCACAAAACGTATTGTGGGATACTTTTCTGTCTCCAGGCACCAGAGGCGGAGGCGTTCATCGCGGGGACCCAGACCCGTAGAGAGGGAGGCGGCAGCGATCTCCAGGTTTCCCGTCTTCAATTCGGGGTCGAAGCTCCCGAAAAAATTGGCGGCCTTGCCCTCAAAATCGTGGAGACTGGCCATCGCCGAAAAACCGAGCCGGCTCTCCGCGTTGGAGTAGGAGTAGGGCGCTGCCATCGCGAGCGGAACCAGCCACATCTGCGCCACTTATCCCGTGCGGGGCGGTCACCGCCTCCCCTTTCGGTTACCGTAGAGGCTATGGTGGCCAAACCCGATCTCGCCGCACTCCTCGACATCCTGGTACAAGCCGGGTTGCTTCATGCTGGTCAACGTCAGGATGTTCTGAACCGTGGAAAGGAGCAGTCCCGACATCTGCTGCTGGACCGACGTGCTGAGCTGCGCAAATTGTTGGGAAGACAGCGGGTAAGCTACGCAATTTCCGATATCGAGCTGATTGCCTCCTTTCGCTTCAAGCGGGTGGACCAGCCCGAGCAGCTCCTGGAGGAGGAGCAGATCACCGAAGCGGTGGCCAAGGCGCTGGGTTTCCCTTTTGTTCGTATCGACCCACTTCGTCTCAACTTCAAGCTTGTTGTCGATGCTTTTGGTGGCCCCTTTGCCGAAAAAAATATGGTGGTGGCGATGGAGGAGACCGCCACCCAGCTCACGGTGGCGCTGAACGAACCCTGGAATACCGAGCTTTTGGCGCAACTGGCCACTTTCAAAAAGAAGCCGATCCGGCCGGTGATGGCTTGCAAATTTGAGATCCAGCGGGTGATCGCCGAGTTCCATGGCTTCCGACGGTCGATGCGTGCGGCGGAGCGGGAGTTAGGCACTGATCTTCCCGATATCTCCAACTTGGAGGCGCTCTATAAGGTCCAGGGGCTGAATGAGCTGGAGGCCACCGACCAGCCGGTGGTGCAGGCGGTGTGGTACCTGTTGAACTATGCCTACGAAAACCGTGCTTCAGATATCCATATCGAGCCAAAGCGGGAGGATGCGCTGATCCGGATGCGCATCGACGGGGTGCTACATGCGGTACATCGGATGCCCAAGGCGGTCCATCCTGCGGTTGTAAGTCGTGTTAAACTTCTGTCGCGACTGGATATTGCCGAGCGGCGTCGGCCGCAGGATGGGCGCTTTAAGACGCAGGTGGGGAATGTGGAGGTGGAGCTGAGGGTGAGCACCGTCCCCACCGCCTTCGGCGAAAAAGCGGTGATCCGCATCTTCGATCCCAGCATTCTGAACCAGAAGCTGGAAAGTCTGGGCTTCTTTCCACGCGAATTGGGCATGTACGATAGCTTCATCCGTGCGACGAACGGGATGGTGCTGGTGACGGGGCCCACCGGATCGGGCAAGACCACGACTTTGTATTCCACACTACACCATATCTCCAGCCCGCGGATCAACATCTGCACGCTGGAGGATCCCATCGAGATGGTTTTTGAGAACCTGAACCAGATGGCGATGCAGCCCAAGATCGGCTTTACATTTGCGACGGCGCTCAAAAGTGTGCTGAGGCAGGATCCCGACGTGGTGATGGTGGGGGAGATCCGCGACCCAGAGACGGCCGACAATGCGGTGCAGGCGGCGTTGACGGGACATCTTGTCCTTTCTACCTTACATACCAACGACACCACGGCGGCGGTGAGCCGACTTTTGGATCTCGGGGTCTACCCGTTCCTGGTCTCCTCCGTGCTGTTGGGGGTGGTGGCCCAGCGTCTGGTGCGGAAGGTCTGCGCCCACTGTGCGGTAGAGGAGCTGCTTACCCAGGAACAGATTGATTTTTTGAAAATTCCCGGCGCAGAGGGGCGGCGGTTGAAGGTGAAGAGGGGCGCGGGCTGTGTGCGCTGCCGAGGCACCGGCTATCGAGGGCGTACCGGTGTTTTTGAGGTCCTGAAGATCACCCCCCGCATCCAGAGCCTGATCAACAGCAAGGCCAGCTCGCAGGAGATCCGTCGGGAGGCGCTGAACGACGGGATGCTGAGTCTGCGGGAATATGCCATCAAAAAGCTGGCGAAAGGGGAGACCACCTACGAGGAAGTTGTCGCAATGACCGACGAACAGGCGGTGTACTGATGTTTTGGTTGTTTTTGGCCTGTACGGTGGAAAACCCTTCAAAAATTGAGGGGAAACCAGACTCTTCTGAGGAGAGCCGCCTGGACTCGGAGACGGGGAACGACGACTCTGCCGCCCAGAGCCCCTGTGGCAAGGGTATGGTGCAGGTAGCCAGCTTTTGTATCGACCAATACGAATCAAAAATTCGCGGCTGGTCACCTTACGAAGTCCCCACGGACGGCGGGAAGGCGGAGAGTGTAGAGGGGGAGGTCCCGCAGGGCTACATCAGCGGCGCGCAGGCTCAGGCTGCCTGTGAGGCGGCGGGAAAGCGGCTATGTACCTCGGAAGAGTGGCTGCGCGCCTGCCAGGGGCCCGAAGGCAACACCTATCCCTACGGCAACAGCTACGATGCCACTGGCTGCAACACGTCCCGCGCCGAGCACCCCGTGGTCAGCTACTGGGGCAACGACCCGAACATGTGGGACAGCGAGCACATGAACGACCCGGGCATCAACCAACAGGAGGACACGGTCGATCCGGCGGGGGCCAATCCAAAGTGTAAAACCTCAGAAGACGTTTTTGATATGCACGGGAACCTGCACGAATGGGTCGCCGAGGCGGACGGGACTTTCCGGGGTGGATTTTATGCGGATGCGTCGATCAATGGGAACGGTTGTTTGTATAAGACGACGGCGCATGATTTTGAATATCATGACTATTCGACCGGGTTTCGGTGTTGTGGGGAGCTGGGGGGGTAGGGTGTTTCTGACCTCCCCACCCCCTCCCGCACCTGCTCCTTCGTCAGATAGAAAAACGCCAACATCACCGCCTTGAATCCCGACTTCACCTCCAGACCAGAGTGCAGGCTGCTCGGATCCTCCTGGCCATCGGCGTGCAGGCTCCACCAGGTGGTCAGGCGACCACGGCGGGGGGCGATGGAAAGAGGCTCCGGCCGGGCAAGCGGAAAGTGGGTTTCGCCGCCTTCTTCGGTGTCGGCGAGTGCCAGCAGCATGGACAGGGCCAGCGTCGCCTCGCCGTCGGGATAGGTGTCGCGGTGGGCGGGATGGCCTTCGCCAGGTTCATAGTAGCGAAAACGTAGCGTCAGGGGGACCGCCGGATGGATGTCCACTAGGGCCTGAAGCCTCTGGGCCAGGGCGGCCAGCAGCGGATGCACCTCGGGAGAAAATTCCGCACAGTAGCCGCAGTGGTCGCTGCTATAGAATAGGGCATTTGGTCTGATAAAATCCCCATCACCCATCAGCCTGATCAAGGCGGCGCAGTCCTCCTCCGCCAAAAAGTCCTCCTCCACAAAAATCAGGGGGGCCTCTCCGATCCGCTGCATCCGCCTGTCCTCCTCAAAAAGGCCCCTCCCCGTGTGGGAAAGGGCCAGTCCGCCTCACTATCCCTTGGCGAGCTGCTCTTTGGTCTTAACCCGGCTCTCGGCAGCACCCGCCTTGACGTGGGTCTTGATCACGAGTTCCTGGTGTTTCTGCGCGAAGAAAGGGAGGTTTTTCTTGTCCATGATGACTCCTGTTCTGCGGTGGAATACCGCTTCCCGCGGAACGAGCCAGGTCATAGTCCGGATCGGCGTCCGCGGCGTTTTTCAGGAAGGGGGCGTTGCGTGCGACGGAAAAAGCGTGACTCTCATCAGAGTCACGGTACCCCCACGTCCCCATACCAGAGCACTTCGGCGGATCCGGCCAATACCGGCGGGGTAGGGACCAGCCCGATCAGCGGCTGATAGGGCACCACCACCCGCACCTGCAGGATTTTGGAGTAGCCTCGGTTTTGGATCTCGGCGTTGATGGTGGGAGTTCCGTGCAGTCGGTACAGCTCCAGCCAATCTTCGGCCTCACCCTTGGCGCGGCTTACTGGATCCTGGCTCAGCGGAATTCCCGCCGCGATCCTGGCTCCGCGTGCGGCGGAGGTGGTGACCGATAGCCAGTGGTACATGTACCAGCTCCAGTCCATCAGCCCGAACAGCACGGCCAGCAAGAGGGTGACCACCAGCGCAAACTCCACCGCCGATGCGCCTTTTTGAGAGGGTCGTGTGTTCATCCCTCCTCCATCCGTATCGTCGTGATCGCATGGAGTTGGTTGGTCACGGGAAGCAGGCCAAAGAGGGGGGAAAAGGGCACGGTGACCCGCAGCTCCAGCATGGTGCCGGCCGGGTTGGGGAAGCTCCGGGCTTCGACCGTGGCGACGGCGGGGTTGAAGCCTGCCGCCCGTAGACCATCTTCCGCCTGTAACCTCGCGATTCGGGTAGGATCGTCGGTTTTACGGGTGAGTGCTCCGGCGTGGGCTGCGTCCCGCGCGACGGTCACCACCGCCACCTCCCTTGCCAACATCCTCCCCCACTCCAGCACACCGATTAGTAACAACAACACAATTGGCAGGGTGACGGCAAACTCCACCGAGATCGAGCCGCGCCTCATCGTACCACCACGGCGGGTGCGGTGTAGACGATCCCGTAGTTGTTGCCCCCGTACCAGTCGCCGATCTCCCGGAAGCTGCCCGGATCAATCCGCAGCCAGACATTTTTGTTCTTTGCCGCCCCCTTGGCGCTCGCGTCGTAGAGAGCCCCCCATACAAAACCCTTAAGTGGTACGGTCTGGTTCCACGAGCCACCGCCACTTTGGCAGTAGGAGCCGCCGCCGTCGAAGACGGGAATGGGACCGACCAGCATGTGGCCGTACTCGGATTTGGGGACTTCTGAGGCGGGATGTTGCGCGGGCAGGCTGCCCCAGATGTCGCTGTCCCAGGGAACTCCCTGTCCGATGGCTTCGGCCACCTCTTTCAGGGCGGAGGCTGCCACACCATTGTTCAGGTTCACCGTATCATCCGTGTCGGCGGGAGCACAGGCTTCCTCTACCTCTCCCGTCTCATACCATTGCTCCATACAAGGCATGATGTCGGACAAAAAGTCGCGGACCCAGCTTGCGTTGGGCGTTGCACCCACGCCTGCCCATCCCGTGTTGTCTGCTCCCGCCGGGCTCAACACAAAAGTCATATCCACCAGCGTATCGATGGGCCATCGTTCTACGGTACATTGAGCCAAGCCAAAAGGCAGGTAGTAGGGGACAGAGCCAGCTCCCAGGCGCATCCCCTGCACGGCGATGGACACCGCCGACGCGGCCAGCTCGTTGCGTCCGAAGGCCGGGCCCGAGAAGAGGGGGAACAGGTCGTCGCGCCGGGCACGCACCTGCACGGCGTTCACTTTTTTGGGATCCAGCGAGGGGGAAAAGGCAGAATTTTCCCAGATTCCCAGAACCACATCGCCGTCGGGGCTGTTGGTAGGGTTGTCAGCCAGCAGCACCGGGTTGTCCATGGCCCGGTTCAGTCCCCCGACGGTGATGGCGGTACTTCTTGCCGTTGTAAGGCCGGTGATCTTCTGGTCCAACACCCGCGCCCCTGACAATGCCGCTGCATCGGCCCCGGCCTGTAGCTGGGCCTGCACCAGCCGGGCGTAGCCCAGGTCGATGACGATCGCCGCGAACATCAGCAGAACCATGGTGGAAAGGGCGATAACGACGGCGCTTACCCCGCCCCGGCATCTTTTGTAACGTAGATTACATTTGGAAATCATCGGCTGTTTTCCTGGAGACTGGGCAGGAGGCGGTCGGTGATGTTGATTACCGCCGGACCGAGGAGCACCACAAAGAGCGGAGGTAAAACAAAAAGGATCATCGCCACCGTCAGCTTGGGGGTGGCCTCGGCGGCCCGCCGTTCCGCGTCCAGCAGGCGCCGCCGCCGGGTGAGCTGGGCATGTGCCCGGATCGAGCTGGCAATTCCGGCACCGTAGCGCTCCGCCTGAGAGAGCACATTCACCAGCGAGGCCAGCTCGGCCAGACCGGTGCGGGTATCCAGGTGTCGCAGCGCGTCCGCGCGCGGAATGCCAGCGGAAAGCTCGGTATTGACGTAGCTCAGCTCTGCGGACAGCTCCGGGGATGCGAGGCGCAGCTCCTCCGCGACATGCCGCAGCGCGGCATCCAGGCCCAGGCCAGCCTCCAGGCAGCTTACCAGCATGTCCAGGGCGTTGGGAAGGGATTTACGTAGATTGTTATGCCGAGACTCACGCCGCAGGTGCACCACCAGCGCCGGGGCATAGTAGCCGACCAGCGCCAACACCAATGCCAATGGAAGTGTACTTGTGGGGGTACTGTTGCGGATCAGGGCGAGAAGGGGCAGGAGCAGCGCGGCCAGTGCCCGGGTGAGCAGGTAAAACTCCAAGGCCCGGGAGTGAAGAAAGCCAGCCTGTACCAGCCGCTGGCGCAGGGCGTCCCGTTCGGCCCCTTCCGGGGGCGCGGCGAGGTTGCCGATGGCGCTGCCAACGACGGAGGGCGGGACTTTGGGTGAAAACACCTGGGTCGTTGCTGCTTCCGCTGGGGGCCGAAACAGCGTGTAGAGGCCCCAGGCCATCGCCGCTATCGAGCCGAAGGTGGAGAGTGCAAGCAGGAGGGACATCTACGCCTCCACCTGGGAAAGTTGTCGCATCACCACCGCCCCTACAAAAAGTGAGCCCATGGCCACGGCGAGCATGGCCCGCCCGGTATCGGTGGTGATCAGTGGCAGCAGGTAGCCAGGCCGCATAATCGCGAGGATTCCCGTGACAAAGAAAGGAAGAGTTCCCAGGATGATCGCCGATACACGCACCTCTGCGGTCAGGGCGTGTACCTTCTCCCCGAAGATCAGCCGCTCGCGGATGGTCTCGGAAAGGTGGGAGAGCACCTCGATCAGGTTTCCCCCGGTCTCCCGATGCAGCAGGACCACGCTCACAAAAAGTCGTATATCGAAATTGTCTTCACTCCGCGCCACCAGCTCATGCAGGCAGTCCCTCAGCTCCAGGCCCATGCGGTGCTGCTCGGAAACGGTGCTTAGCTCCTCGGAAAGAGGCGCGGGTACCTCCACCGCCGCCTGGCGTACGGCGTCGTTCAGTGCATGTCCGGCCCGCAACGCCCGGCAGATCAGATCCAGGGCGTCGGGTAGTTGGATGGTGATGGCGGCCGCCCGCGCCCGCGCTTCCCGAAGCAACAAAAGTGGTGGAATCAGGCCGAACAGCAACCCCAACCCGACGCCCCGCAAACCGAGGACCAGCCCGATCAACAGGGCGCCGCCCAGGCTGGACAGCACGATGCGGGCCAGCAATGCCTGCGGAGCCCCGTCCTCACCCGCACGCAGTTGCAGCCGCTGTAGCATTTCTCCCAGCCCACCCATCCACTCCGGCGCGCTCTGGTGCGGTCGGGTCTGCATCGCCGGTGCCCGTCCCAGCCGGTGGGCCAGCTCCAGCCGGGCCGCCAGGGCGCGTGTTTGTATTCCCCAATACACAAAGGTGCCGGCCACCAGGAGGGCGACGAAGAGGACCAGGGCGAAGAGCAGGGTGAGGAGCTGAGGCATCAGACCTCCGCGTGAAAGCTGAGGATATTGCCGGGGATCTCGATGCCGTGGGCCTGAAGCCGCGTGGTGAAGGCGGGGCGGATGCCGGTGGCCTCGAAACATCCGCGCACAGCACCGTTCGCTTCGACGGTCCGTTGTTTGAAGTGAAAAACTTCCTGCGTCGAGATCACATTTCCCTCCATCCCTGCAAGCTCGGTGATCGAGGTGATACGCCGGTGACCGTCGGAGAGGCGGGCGACCTGGATCACCAGATCGATGGCCTCGGCGATCATCTCGCGGATGGCGGGGCCAGGAATGTTGCCCATGCCCAGCCCCACCATGGTCTCCAGCCGTCCCAGGGCGTGCCGAGGGCTGTTCGCGTGGATGGTAGAGATGGACCCTTCGTGGCCGGTATTCATGGCCTGGAGCATGTCGATCGCCTCCACCCCGCGGATCTCCCCCACCAGGATGCGGTCGGGGCGCATACGTAAGGAATTACGGACCAGATCACGGGTGGTTACCTCGCCCAGTCCCTCCAGGTTGGGGGGGCGTGTTTCCAGGCGCACCACATGGGGCTGCTGCAGACGCAATTCGGCCGCATCTTCGATGGAGACGATACGCTCATCGTGGGGGATGAAGCCGGAGAGGACGTTGAGAATGGTGGTTTTTCCCGATCCGGTTCCCCCGGAGACCAGAATGTTCAGCTTGGCTTTGACACAGCCCTCCAAAAGCGACATCAGCGGATCGGGGATACTCCCGAGTCGCACCAGATCCTCGCGACGAATGGGATTTACCCCGAAGCGGCGGATGGAGACCGATGGCCCGTCGATGGCCAGCGGCGGAATGATGGCGTTGAAGCGACTTCCATCCGGAAGGCGGGCATCCACCATGGGGGAGGCTTCGTCGATACGGCGCCCCACCGCACTCACGATGCGGTCGATCACATGCAGCAGGTGGCGGTCATCGCGAAAGTGAACGTCTGCCTTCTCTAATTTTCCAGCGCGCTCCACGTAGACCGTGTCGGGTCCGTTGATCAGGATATCGCTGACCGCGTTGTCATGTAGCAACCGTTCGATGGGGCCAAAACCCAGGATTTCGTCGATGACATCTTCGACAACGCGGACCTGCTCTTCGCGGGAAAGAGGCATGGCGCGGTCATGGATCACGTCCCCCAAAAGGGTGCGGATCTGCACCTCCAAATCGACCCGGGGGGTGGACTCCAAGAGCTTGGGGTCCAGGGTGGCCACAACCTCGGCATGCAGCTCGCGCTTTATCCGTTGAAAGGGGCTTTCTTCCCGATCGGTGGAGGTCGCACCCCGAAGGCGATCCATCAGCCGTACACTCATCGGACCTCCAGCACTGCAGAAAAAAGAAGTTTCAAGGTTACCATCGCTTCCACCATGGCTGAGCGGGGGCGACCGGCTCGGGCTCCCCGTAGAGCTGGGTCCACAGGCGCGCCATGGCACGGTGGAGGGGGGAGCCGGGAACCTGGTCCCGCAGCAGGCGTCCGGAAAAGTCCACGGCTTCCGCCGCACCCGGGTCCAGAGGCAGCTCGGCATGGACCGGAAGGCCGAGCTGCTCGGCGATCGCGGTGGCGGAAATGCCGCCCTTCCCGCGCATGTTTACCACCAAGCGGATTTTGTTCTTGGGTAGTTCTAAACGTTGAAGAAGTTCAATCTTCCTACCAGCATCGCGAAGGGCGGAGACATGCGGCGTCGTGAGTAAAATTACCTCGTCGGCGGCAAGTGCGGCAGCAAGAGCCACCTCGTCGGCCCGTGCGCCACAGTCGGTGATTACCACCGTCCAGCACTGTCTGGCCAGGTGCAATACGGGTTTAATTTCCTCGGCAGAAGGCAGGATAACCTTGCTTAAATCGTGAGGTTGGGCAAGCACGGAAAAGCCGCCCTTGTGGGTGACGGCGGTCCCCCGCATCACATCTGCGTCCAGACGTCCGGGCTCCCCCAGCAGGTCATGCAGCGTGCGTCCCGGCCAGAGATCGATACAACCCGCAAGATCGCCCTTTCCGAAGTCCAGATCGAGCACACAGACCGCCTGCTCCACCGCCAGCTCAGCAGCCAGTGAAGCGGCGACCAGCGTCGTGCCGCAGCCCCCCTTTGCTCCCAGAACAGCCAACATCCGATGGCCATTGGGGAGCTGTCCCTCCGCATCCTGCATGGAACCCCCCTAATTGCCGGTCAGCGTTTGCCGCCTTCCTTGAGCTTCCGACCCTCGGCATCGAACCGTTCTTCGGTACTTTTGTTGCCTTGGATCACTTCTGCGGAGCTACCGGGGGGCTCGACCGGTGCCGCGGTCTGCTTTTGAGCCTGACGCTCGGCCAGGCGCTTGACCCGTGCGGGGCTGGTGTTGGATCCCAACCCGACCAGGGCGTTGGTGACCAGGGGTTTCCCGTGGTCCATCAGGAGGAGATCTCCCGCCGAGCGCAGCGTCAGGTGGATGTTGCCGTGGGCAGAGGCCAGTGCAACTTCCTCTGCTTCATCGGGCTCTACTTCCAAGGTCACATAGAGATCGCGGGGCGGGTTGATCCGGCGGCTCTCCGTCTCCACCTTGTCCTCGGTGGCTTCCATCTGGAGTGTGGTCCCCACCCCCAGGACACGGACTCCCTGCAGGATGGTCTCGGTCACCCAGTCCGCACCCATGCTGTTTTCGTCCGGACGGATCGTCACGATCAAATCGACGTAGACCCCCGGCTTCAGCATCCCTCCCAGGCCACCTTCGCGGTCTACCTTGACCGTAACGGCGCGTGCGCCGTCGGGGACCATGGCCTCCAGTCTGGCCATGGCGTTAGACGCGTTGAATCGCTCCGGGCGTAGAAGTTCACCGGCAAGAACACGCTCTTCCACCACTTTCCCGACAATTTCGCTTTCCGACGTATAGAGCTTCGCGCTCGGCAGGGCGACCTGCGGAATTGCCCGCAGCTCCACATCGTCCTCCTCTACCACATCTCCTGGCAGCAGATCGCGTGTTGCAATCACCACTTCTGTGGACTGCTGCGGTCGGCGAGCTTCCGCTAATTCTGCTTGGTTGTCCCGAAGCACCTTCCATGCACCCACGGCCGTGGCTCCCGCGATGACCAACCCGGTCACCAGGAAGAGGAGGGATTTGCGCCGGGTCTGAGTGAGGCTCTCCGCCAAAGGAACTCCACGTGTCGGGCGGTTATAAGCAAGAACCGTGCCACATCCAGAACACCCATATAAGGCGGAAAAGGGGAGAACAGCGGGGCGCTTGACACAGGAGCTGTGCCATATGACCCATAGGCGGGTGCGCGCCACGGCGGGATCTGGATCAAGGAGAGGTCGCAATTTTTTTTTGAGGAAGCCGACGGCCTGCGGCGTCGGGCAGCTCGCGTTGAAATATGCGTGTAAGTACGATAATGATATAGAAAGATCGCAAAAAAATGACGATGGCCCTTTTTTCGCCGTCAGCCGTCCCACGGTTGGGACGGCCGGGCACGTCAAGGGAGACGCAGGTTTTTTCGGGTTTTTCGGAATTTTGCTTGAGGCGGCCCAAGCATGGCCCAGTTGTTCCACCCGACCGGGGGGGGGTGACCCGGGGGGCATCGTGGTGCATAGAGTTCGGCCGCCACGCACGGGTGCCGCCTTTTTGAGAGGGGTCCCGTGGAGAAAGAGGAGTTTCTATGTGTCGTATTCCGGCGTTTCCGCCCCGCAAAGCAACCCGAGCATCCCGTCGTCAACCGCTGCGTGCCCTCCTTCTACTGGCCTTGGCCGGGCAGGTGAAGACCGCCGCTGCCGAAGGGTCGGCGGAGTGGGGCAGCCAGCCACTTCTGCTCGACACGGTGATGTATGTGGACATCCTGGACCACACCGTAGAGTCCATCCGGTGGACAGGAGCGGGCGGAATGCGCGTGCTCGACAGCAATGGCACCCAGGTGGCTCAGCTCAGCAACGGCGACAGCACGGCGCTGCCCGCCAGCGGTACCTACAACGTGGTTGCCGATGCCGAGCAATATGGCCAGTGGTCGGTGGAGGTTGTCGGACAGACCGACCCGGGCCACGGGCGCCTGTGGAGCGAGAACTGGCACTTCAGCACCGGCTCTTACGCCACCGAAGCCGCCTTTAATGGCAGTGTCTACGCCTATATCGACCTGGGCGTGGGCAATACCGTGATCGAGATGCAGGCCCTCGGCCTCTCCGGTTTTGACTGGAGCCTTGCCGCGAACGGGGTGGGGATCGCGGGCGCCAATGCGCGCTCGGTGCCCTCCAGCGGCGCCTCCTTTACGCCCGACTACCCGATCTACGTGAACCCTCCCACCATCGCCTCCTATGTAATTCCGACGCCTACGGTTTCGCAAGCCGCTTTTGTAGGCGATGGGGGTCTGCTCTGCAACCAGATCGCTCCCGGCTACTCTTTGGGGGCCTTCGAGCTGGTGACCAGTGTGGATGGCGTGGCCCATGTGGTCTGTGACCTGAACGCCGATGGCTCCTACGACACCACCTCCGATGCCGATGTGCACCTGCAGGTCTCGGTCACCACCGGCACCAACTCCATCGCCTGGGATGGGACGGACAACGTGGGGAACAACGTAGCCCCCGGCAGCTACTCCTGCCGGGCGCTGATCACCGTGGGCGAGTTCCACTACGTCGCCCGGGATGTGGAGACCTCCTACGAGGGCTTCCGCCTCTTCCTCCTGGATTCTGCGGGCACCCGGACGGGCCTGGATATGTTCTGGAACGACGCCGCCGTTCAGAGCTCGGACGTGTCCATGCCCAATGGCCAGCTCGGTCTGGAGACATCGGGCGCCAGTGGAATGAACGCGGGCACCTACCCGGGTACCACATCCCCGAATGTCAACGCCCGCTCCTGGGGTGCGTTCAGCAGCACCAGCAAGGGCAACAATGCCTACCTGGACACCTACACCTTCGCCAACTCGGTGTGGTCCGACCCCTTCGCCATGGAAGTGGTGGACGGCACGCTGGATGACGACGCCGACCTGCTCACCAACATAGAAGAAACCTGCGAAGTTGCCACTGATCCTACCGATTTTGACAGCGACGACGACACCCTTGGCGACGGCTTCGAGGTGATCACCTCCACCACCAACCCGCTGAGTGCAGACACCGATGAAGGCGGTGTAGACGACGGCACCGAGGTGAATGGGGGCTACAATCCTCTGGACTCCTCCGACGACGACAACGATGGCGATGGGCTCCCCAACGGCGATGAAGACGGGGTGGGCACAGACCCCAGCAACCCGGACACCGACGGCGATGGGATCTCCGATGGGGACGAGGTGTTCACAACCGGCACCAATCCACTGGACGACGACAGCGACGACGACGGCCTGCTCGATGGGAACGAGGACGTGGATGCCGATGGGGTCGTGGATCCCGGCGAGACCGGCGCCAACAATGGCGACAGCGATGGCGACGGTCTGCAGGATGGCACCGAGTCCGGGCTCAGCACGCCTCAGGGAGAGGATACGGACGGCGGAATTTTTGTTGCGGACGGCGATCCGTCCACCACGACGAATCCGGCCGATGATGATAGCGATGACGACGGGCTGTTGGATGGAAGCGAAGATAGCAATCACGACGGTTGGAACGACGGTGCCGAGACCGCTCCGGATCTGTCCGACAGCGACGGCGTGCAGGATGGTACGGAGTCTGGGATTAACGTCCCACAAGGCAACGATACCCAGGTGGAGTTGTTCGTCCCGGACAGCGACCCCAGCACCACCACCGACCCGCTGGACGACGACACCGACAACGACGGCCTGCTGGATGGCACCGAAGATGTGGACTACGACGGCTTCGCTGGCGGCGGCGAGACCGACGCGACCCAGTTTGATACCGACGGCGACGGGCTGGGCGATGGCCTGGAGGGCGGTCTGACCACTCCCCAGGGCCAGGACACCGACTCGGGCGTGTTTGTTGCCGATGCCGATCCCAGCACCATCACCGATCCCACCGATGATGACAGTGATGACGACGGTCTGCTGGACGGCAGTGAAGACAGCGACAGCGATGGCGCCCGCGCCCCTTCTGAGACCGACCCCGGCAATGTGGACAGCGACAATGATGGTCTGCAGGACGGGACCGAGTCCGGTCAAGTGAGTCCGCAAGGCAACGGTACCGACGGCGGGATTTTTGTTGTCGATACGGACCCCTCCTCCACCACCAATCCGGTGGACGATGACTCCGACGACGATGGTCTGCTGGACGGCGTTGAAGATGGCGATCACGACGGTCTGGTGGCCCCTTGGGAGGCCGACCCGAACGCCTTCGACACCGATGCCGACGGCATTGGCGATGGTGTGGAGGCGGGCCTGACCGCGCCCCAGGGCAGCGGGACGGACGGGACGATCTTCCAGGCCGATGCGGATCCGAGCGTTCTCACCAACCCCGCCGATGACGACACCGATGACGACGGCCTTCTGGACGGCACTGAGGATGCCGATCAGGACGGAGCCTTCGGTAATCTCGAGACCGATCCTACCGTCTTTGATACCGACGGGGATGGCCTCGGGGATGGCCAGGAGCTGGGTCTGACGGCGGGTGAGGGTGCCGATACCGGCGAGTCCTTCCTCCCCGATGCCGATCCCACCACCACCACCAACCCGCTCGACATCGACTCCGACGATGATCGCCTCGGAGATGGGGAAGAAGATGTGGATGGAGACGGTGCGGTTGCCGACAGCGAGACCGACCCGAACAACCCGGACACCGACGGCGATCGCCTGTTGGATGGCGACGAAGTGTTGGACTACGGCACCAATCCCTTGGACCTCGACACCGACGACGGTGGGGTGGCCGATGGGGATGAGGTGGAGACCTACAACATCAACCCACTTGATGGCAGTGACGACGCCCCCTACCTGGATCCCGATGGGGACGGCCTGTTGACGGGTGAAGAAGAGACCCTGGGCACCGATCCCAACGTGGCCGACACCGACGGCGACGGTCTCTCCGACGGCGACGAGGTCAATACCACCACGACCGATCCGGTGGTGGCCGACACCGATGGCGACGGGCTGGACGACGGCACCGAGGTGAACGACACCGGTACCGATCCGCTGAACCCGGACACCGATGGCGGTGGGGTCACCGACGGCGAAGAGGTGAACAACGGCACTGATCCGCTGAAGGGGGATGACGACATTAGCAAAGGCTATTATAGCGGCGGTTGTTCCGTTGCTCCTACCGGCCAGCCCCTTGCGCTGACGCTTGCTCTGGGCGCCGCCGCGCTCCTGCGCCGCCGTCGCCGCTGATATTTTCTACCAGGAAATCAAGAAGGCACAATGCTTCTTCTTTCTCTCAGTCTTGCTTTTGCTCAGGAAACGGTCTCGGGTGGGGACGCCCCTGCGCTGAACTCCCAGATCTTCCGACCCTCCATCGACTCCCACTCCTTCTTCCGGATCCTGGACACGGACCTGCCCGTCCAGCGATTTTCGGCGGGAGGACTGCTTTCCTACACCAAGTCACCGCTCCAGTACACCACCGGAGACGGGACGACCACGGACATCGTGGCCAACCTGATGCAGCTGGATGTGATGGGTGCAGTGCGCCTGGGGCCCGTGCGTCTGGGCCTGGACCTGCCGATCTACCTGCGTAATTTTGGTGGGACTTCGCCCGATGCTACCGGCATTGGCGATCTGGCCATCGACGGGAAAGTCCGCATTCTCGACCCGGAAAAGGCTCCTATAGGCCTGGCCGGGGCGGTGCGGGTCTATGTGCCGGTCTCCACCGTGCCCGATGGGCTGGGTGCAGGCGGCGCCGGTCTGGACCTCGGTGTGGGTCTGACCCGGCCCATCGGCGAGAAGCTGACCTTGGCCCTGGATCTGGGCACCACACTGCAGCCTGCTGTGCAGCTGGAGAACACCACCTGGGGCAGCCAGCTCTTCTTTGACGTGGGTGCGGCCTACGGGATCGGTGATCGCGCTGGTCTGGCGGCGGAATTGCATGGTGCCTTTGTGTACCAGAGCCTGGGAGATCCCAACACCTCGCCGCTGGAGCTGATCCTGGGTGGCTGGTACCGGATGGGCAAAGATCGGTCGTTGATGCTCCATCCTGGTGTGGGTGTGGGTCTGACGGACGCTATCGGTGCGCCTGCGGTGCGGGTGCTGCTGTCTGCGTCCTACGACCCGCTGGATGAAAAAGGTCCCAAGGACACCGACGGCGATGGCATCTTCGACGACAAAGATGCCTGTATCACTGTGCCCGAAGATATGGATCAATGGGAAGATACCGACGGTTGTGCAGAGGCCACCCCGGTCACCGTACGTATCAAGGATACCGACGGCTTCCCCGTAGCCGACGGGACCTGGACCGAGGCTTCCGGCGCGTCCGGGAAGTCTGGGGATCAGGCGAAGATCGAGGCAGGCCCTCGCAACTTCAGCAGCGATGGGGTGGCCAAACCCGTAGAGATCCCCAACGGTCCGCCCACCGAGGTGGAGATCGTGGTGCCCGCACCGCGTGGGACCTTGGAAGTGATCGTGAAGGGCAAGGATGGGAAGCCGGTAGAGGGGGCCACCTGGTCCGCCACGGGGAACACCGGCAGTGCAGGCGGTGCAGGTGGCGCGAAGGTGCCTGTGCGGCCGGGAAGCTACGCGCTGGTGGGTAGCGCCCCCGGCTACCGTCCTGGCAAGGCGACGGTGGTGGTGGTGAAAGATGGCACCGCGACCATCACACTTGATCTGCTGCCTTCCAAGGCCGAGCTGAAGCAGGAGCGCATTGAAATCCGGGAGTCCGTGTATTTCGAGACCAACCAAGCGGTGATCAAGGCTGAGTCCTTCCCGCTGCTGGACGAGATCGCGGACATCCTGCAGGCCCACCCCGAGCTGACCAAGATCCGCATCGAAGGTCATACCGACAGCCGTGGAAAAAACAGCGATAACCTAACCCTTTCGCAGAATCGCGCGAACGCGGTTCGCGACTACCTGGTCAGCAAGGGGGTGGCGGTGGGTCGCCTGGAGTCCATCGGCTACGGCGAGACCAAGCCCTTGGTCAAAGCCGAGAACGAAGCTGCCTGGTCCCAAAACCGGCGGGTGGACTTCTTTGTCACCGAGCGGACGGATGGTGGCAACACCGGAAACCTGAAGCAGGTGGATGTACCGGACGACAAGCCCAAGGACAAGTGATCTGTCTACCAGGTGGTAGAGGAAGCTCTACCGCCTGGTAGTTTGCGAATTGTCGGGGAATTTTGTGCCATTGCGGGCGCTGCCGTTGACCGGTAGCGCCCGTTGCCGTATTCTGCCTGGGCATTGGAGCATTCTATGGCTGAATCCGGTCCCATCACATCTGAAAACCAGGGCACTTTTATTGCCGCAACCTTGATCATCTCCATCCTGGCGCTGGTGGTGGGGCTTTTTGCCTTCCGGGAAGCGCGCACAGCGGGGGTGGGAGCACTGGCGTTGGAAGTGCGCGACACCAAGCAGGAGGCGGCGGAGGACAAGGTCGAGGAAGCCCGGTTGAAGGCGCTGGAAGTGCGGATTCAAGCCTTGGAAGCGAAGGCCACGCCTGCGGCGCCGGTGGAGCCGGCTCCGGCGGCCCCTGCTCCGGCGGCGGGTGGGAAGTAGGCAGCAGCGCTGGGAAAGCCGGACTCAGTCCGGCATTTTCAGGATGGATTCGATGCCTGAAAAGATCAGGGCACCGGCGCATACTCAAAAAACACCGTCGAAATCCCCTCTGCACTGTACGAATCCCCCAGAATCCGCAGGCGGTAGACCGAGGTGTGCCCCACATCGCGCACCAGAAGACCCAGACCGATGGTGTAGGACTCGGCTTCGGTGTGGATCCGTGCGCTGTCCAGGTAGGCGAAGCGACGCCAGGCCCCTTCCACATCCCCGGGGCAGACCTCGGGATCCGTCGGGATGTCGCCCAGGCTGTCGTAGACACCCTTGGCACAAACCGAGGCATCTACCGGTGAAGAAAGCGACAATACCCGCCCCTGATAGAGGTTCAGGTCCCCCGACTCCGCAACCTGCTCGCCGGTCGCCAGCACCACAAAGGCACTGTCTTCCGCCACCCCGGGGGTCTGAAGGCGGACCTGCCGCGGCCACTCGGAGTTTTCGCTGTCCGTTGGGGAGTCCTCCGCAGAGTCCTCCGCAGAGTCAGGCGGAGAATCCACCGCGGTGTTGCTGTGTTTTTCGCCCGAATTTTCCGGTGTACAGGCGGCAAGGAAGAGCATCCACATTCAAAACTCCATCGATCTCAAGGTGGCGCCAGAAGGTGGCTTGTCAAGTCTACAGCAGCCGCAGGGCTTCCCCAATCTTTTCAGAATCTACCGGGACTTTCCCGGCCTTTGCGCTGCTCAGCAGATCGCGGAGGAGCGACGACAAAAGCTCCCGGTGCAGCGCCGGCTGCGTCCGCACCAGCGGCAGCAGCAGGGTCATCGCCTGTTGAAAGATAGACATTGCACCCCGATGATCCCCTGTACCCGAACGCATCGCGCCCCAGGCCCCCAGGCTGCGGATCCACTCCATCTGGTAGCGGTCCGGGTCCGAAGAAGCCAGCTTCTCATAGAGTTTTTGCGCCTCCTCCACCAAGGCCCCCGCCTCCTTCCGCTCCCCCTTCGCCCACAACTCCAGCCCGAGTCGGTTCAGGCTCAGCGCCAAGGCGGGCAAAAAGCTAGGATCCTGGCTGGAGAGGCGGCGGTAGTGCGCCACGGCCTCGCGGGAGGCACCGGGATCGGCGGAGGGGGTAGACATTCAGGGCACCGGAACAGCAAATTGGAGGTTCATCTTCCCGGATTGTACTGGCCTTCCTATCAGCGAAAAGGCCTGCCCTCCCTGGCTCTGGTAGGACTGCGCCTCCCGGCTCTGCTGGTAGGGATCGGTCTCCATCGCAACCAACAGATCGGCAAAGCCGTCGGAATTCCAGTCGTGGAGGCGGGGAAGACAGGCCCCCGGATTATTGTTTCCGGTCTCGTTGGCGCCGGTGGCGTCCACCAGCTCCAGCGCCGCCCCCAGCCCGCTGCCATCCCCGGGCAGCCAGTAGAGCTGCCCCCCATCCCCGTCGTCGTCCCCCCCGCAGATCACGTCCAGGAGGCCATCGTTGTTGAGATCGGCGATGTCCACCCCGTTGCAACCCGTGGGCACACTGCCTTCGGCAGTCGGCAGGCTGAAGCTCCCATCCCCCAGCCCCTCGTAGATCCAGATCGTGGATGTTGTGGAGGATACCCCTACATATTCCACCACCACCAGATCCAGGCGCCCATCCCCCGTCAGATCCCCGCTGTGGTAGGCCACCGACATGGAGTAGCCGGTCCATGTGGAGGTGGTATCAAAAGCATCGGACAAAGCGATAAAATTGCCCTGCCCATCCCCCAGGAGCACATCTCCCTCTTTGCTGCTGTCGCGCAGACCAAAAAGGTCCGGCGCACCGTCCCCGTTCAGATCCCCGGCTCCCGCAGGATCAAAGCCTATCGATCCCAGATCGGTCTCTGCCCAGGTCGGGCTGTCATAGCGGTAGAGGTGATTGTCGTCGGCCCGCGCATAGACTTCCCAAAAACCGTCGCCGTTGCCGTCGGCAATCACGACGCCTGCCCAGCCGCTGCGCGCTGTGCCCATGTAGACCGGCGCGTCAAAGCTGCCGTCCCCCCGGGAGCGGAGTACGGCAATCCCCGGCTGATCTGGCGCGGCAAAGGCGAAAAAAGGGACTTCGGTCTCGACAGGACAAGCATCTACCTGAAGTTGTACCTGAAGGCTGGGGCCGCTGTCCGGAAGTACCGTCACCCGCGCACTGCCTCCACTGCGGTCTGTGGCTGTATAGCGCAGGTCAAAGCTGTGTTCCTCTCCGACCGGGATGTCCACCGGAAAGGAGGCGTTTTCCACCACAAAGGCGCCGCTATCTGCCGTAATCTCCAGGATAGAGCAGGGGATCAAGCCGCTGTTCTGTACCACCAGGGCCTGCACCGCTGTCTCGCCCACTTCGGTGCATTCCCAGGCCACGGCATCGGGAACCGACAGAACGCAGAATTGTTCGGGCTCGCTGTCCGGCGGGGAATCTTCAGGGGGAAGGCTGTCGATCCGGCTATCGGTCACCGAGTCCTCGTCGCCGGGAAGCTCCTTTTCCTCGGGGATCAGGCCACTTTCCGAGCAGGCGACCAGGGAGAGGAGGAGGAGAGGGCGCAGGGGAGTGGTCATGGTGGCCTAGTGTAGCAGGGTGGGCAGGAGTCAGCCTGAGAGAGACCGCCCGTTGCCTATTTTTTGTTCATCAACACCCGAAACCAATCCAGGTGTACGGTCACCAAAGAGGAACGGCTCTGCCCCAGGTGGGGAAGGGGCAGACCGGCCCGCGCCGAAAGAAGAAGGCGATCGGAGTGCGTGGGCATCAGCACCAGGGAAGGCCCCAAAGAAAGTGCATAGCTGGGAAGGGAGCCTGCCGCAGCGAGGAGGCCCAGACCCAGGCCCCCGCGGAGCGTCGGCCCCAGCACATGGTCCACGATCAAAGAGCTATCGCCCTCCAAAGTCCCTTTGCCCAATACCGGAAAACGTGCGGTCAACGTGCCCGAAGCCGTCCATGGCCCGCGTGCCCCCGCCCCCCGAAAGCCCACCTGCAGCACTTTGCTGTGCTCCTCCGTGCCCAGACCCAGCTCCAGGGCGAGCTGGGGTGCTGTGGCCGAAGGCCAGGCCGCGGGCGTCTCCAGGGCCAGCCACACCAGACCACTGCCGACGCCCACCGTCGTGTCCCGGTGGCCATCCAGGCTGTCCACGGTGAGGTTCAGGGGCACCCGAAGGCCCCCCTGCAACCAGGGCGTAAAGCGCCCCATCATCGCCACCGAGAAGAGGGTATGGCCGCCACCGTCGTCGCCTACCGAAGACCAGTCGCCCCGGTAGGACCAGCCTCCGGTTTCCAGATCGCCCCCCAGCCCAAAAGCCACCCCCAACGTATCACAAGAGGCCAGAATCGTCGGCTGTGCTCCCCCGGTGGCACAGCAGGCATCGGCCAGGGCACTTTGGATCAGCAACACAATCAATGCGTGACTTCGACCACAAAAGTGAAGGACTCTGACTGCAGCTCGTTGGCCGCGTAGCCGGTCAGCGTCCAGAGGCCGGCCATATCAAAAAGCAGCTCGGTGGTGTAGATACCGGGTTCCCCCTCCACAAAATCAACGAGATCCAGGCTGTGGGTCATCTCCGGCATGTCGGGACGCAGGAAGATTTCCAGACCTGAAACTGGAGTATCCTCTTCGACCAAAAAGGCGCTTACTTCGAGAATATTGCGGCCCTGGTCATAGCGGGTACTTCCCAGAAGCAGTCGCCAACTTCCCGCCTCGGAGAGGGTGTCTCCGATCAGCGGGGAGGGAGTGGCGCAGGCGAGGAGGAGGGCGAGCATTCATGGCTGCTATCCGGTTTGGGGGCCTCCGGCGCCCCCGCCCCCGGCACCGTGCACACCCGTGCGCACAGCGCCCCTTTCTGTGCACGGAAGCCAGACCTCCGCCGGGCCACCGGGCCAAGGAAGCGCAGTTCTCGGGCTTCTCCCGCCCTGGTTTTTCCGACCCTTTTGGCATAGAAATTGCATACCTCCCCGCAAGCCACGGTTTCCATGATCCTCCTCCTCCCCCCCGCCTTCGCCCTGGATTTTTCCACCCTCTCCGACAGCCTGCCGCTAAGCCGCTATACGGTGATCCTGGCCGAGGATCTCGATGGGGACGGCCTGGACGACGTGGTTGCCGGCGATCCCTACGATGCCACCGGCGGGGTGATGAGCGGGGCGGTGACGGTGCTTCAGGGGACCGCCGACTGGTCCTGGGGAGAGACGGTGCTCTATGGAGAGGCCGCCGGAGATCGCTTTGGCGCTTCCATGGGGACGGCGGTGGTGCTGGTGGGCGACATCAACGGCGATGGCTACGGAGAATTTGTGTGTGCAGCGCCCGGCGACCAGCCCGACAGCAGCCGGGCCGCCGGGGCCGTCTACCTGTGGGCAGGGGCCGAAGGGGGCCTGGGCGACCTGTTGGCGACCTGGGCGGTGCCGGGGGTGAGCGGACTGGCGGCGCTGGGGGATGTGGACGGGGACGGTCGGGCGGATGTGGGGGCTTTGTCTGCCAGTGGGGTCTCCCTACTTTTAGGGGATGGAACAGAAGTCTGGCGGGAGGAGCCGGGTACTGTCCTAATTTCAACCTTCCTGTAAGGAAGACTGCCGACTTTTCTGTAAGCGTGCGTCGTAATGTGACGGGTGTGTGTGGTAGGGTGGGCGCTCTTGTGGAGTGCCCTGATGTCAAACGAAATTGCAAAAATCGAAGCCAAGCCCCTAACTACTTCCCTTCGCGAGCTGCCTACCCGCAAGGCAACACACGCCGAGTATGGGCCGGGCGCTCTCAGTGTCTTTGTCGGAGGTATGGTATGGCTGTTTCGTTCTACTATGGAGGGCGCCTTGATTAACTGGTGGGCTGATAATGTCCCTTTGGGTTGGGTTCTTGCTATTGGTGCTTCTTGTACCGCTGTCGCCATGTGGCTAAGAAATCGGGAACTGGCGGACAATTTCGACAACTTGAAGCAGATTGCTGGGCTAAACTGCGAAACCTTGAGGGAGGCAGCCGATAGTGAAAACTCCAGGTTGGCAGCCGAAGCAAACACAGCAATTGCAGCTATGGAAAGCGCAACAAAGGAATCGTTGGACTGGTGGACAGCAGACCGGTCGATTAGGTTGATACTGTTGCAACCCGCATCGGCCTACTCTGTCGGCACTGGCGGATCCGTGTCCTTCCCCGTCGCTGTGTTGAATATGAGCCCGAAGGTGTGGACTGTTGAAAATGTGCAGATTGGTCATGCGACGGTTGGGGGTACCACGGTTGAGGGTACCGAGGTGGCTCCGACGATTGTGGCTCCGACGATGTCGCCCGTACGGCTTACTCCTCCAATAAAGGGGGATGACAACGGGGTGGGTGTGGCATTTAGTGTGTCCGTCACCATTCCCAAGGGGCAGCTCGTGAAGCCGTATACCAGTATTACACTTTCCGCAATCAGCTTCGATGTCTACGATGAAGCCCGCAAGCTGACGCCGGTCCCCGCCTCAAATCAAATCTTCCACATTCTGGTAAAAGTGCCATGAGCAATACTCTCATAATACATAAACAGGTATCCGCCATCGCCATGCTCTGCGAAGGTATGGGGATCCGCCCGACTGAGCGCGTTCTGGGCGTCCACCGCGACACAATCATGCGGCTGGGCCGGGACATCGGGGAAGGCTACGCACGTCTGCATGATGAGCTGTTCGTAAACCTGAAGCCCGCCCGTATCGAATTGGATGAAGCGTGGAGCTTCGTCTACAAAAAACAGGCTCGCCTTGAACCGGGGGACAGTGAGGACTACGGGGACCAGTATTCATTCATCGGGATAGACGCCGATAAAAAGGCAATTCTGGCTTACCACGTCGGCAAGCGCAACGGCCCCAATACGATGGGGTTTGCCCTGGACCTTGCGAGTAGGGTAAGGACGAAGCCGCAGATCACATCCGATGGGTTTGAGCCCTACGTCAAGGCTGTAAAGGCAGCGTTCGGGGCCGGAACCGACTACGCCATGCTGATCAAGAAGTACAAGACCGAGTGTAGCAGGCCACCATATACGGACCACCAGACGCCAGCCCTGGCCACAAGCATGGGACCACCCAGCGGCCATGATCATGGGACCATGACCACGCTTCGC
>CAITDR010000026.1 GCA_903891165.1 uncultured Pseudomonadota bacterium | reverse complement strand
GCCTGCTCTCTCCCTTCCTGCTGCTCTTCCTCTCCGCCTGCTGTGATGGTCCTCTTGTGTTCGCGGACTGTGTGGGCGACAGTGTGATATTGAATGTGGTCGATGAAAATGGCGATCCGCTGCCGGTGGATACCGTGCGCTGGGTGGGAGCCGGGAGCGGGTTGGAGCGCTGCACCGAGGGCATGGAGGACTGCTCGGTCTGGAAGCTCTTTGGGGTGGACGAGGGGGAGCTGGAAGTAACCGTTGTGATCGATGAGGTGGAGCATAGCGAGGTGTTTTCGCTGGTGCGCCCTGCCAAAACGCCAGACGAGTGCTGCGCGGACGTGATCAACGAAGAGCTGGAGCTGGTGGTGGGAGGCTGATCGCTCTTTCTGGCGGATCGTCGCCATCGACCTTTTTTCGGGTTAGGTCTTGACCTGTCCAGATGTCAGAAGACCCCCACCAACGCTTGAGGTCTGCGCTGGAGCAGGCCTCGCACCTGCTCCCAGCCCAGGGTCCTATCGGGGTCTTTGTCCACCACAATACGCTACATGCCTTTGAGCACCTGCCTTTTGACGAGGCAGTGGTCACGGCGGCGGGCATTTTTGGAACTCAGCCCTGGCTCTCCGAGGGGCGCTATCGCCAGTCCCTGCGGGAAGGCCGCATTCTTCCTGAAGATCTGGAGGCGGTGCTCGCGGCGGAGGAGGGGGAGGCGGATCCGGTGCTGGCTGGAGGACGGCTACACCGGAGCGCGCTCCGAAGGCTGTTGCTGCGCCACACCTTAAGGCGGGAAAGTGGTGCTTCTCTGCGCTGGACACTGACGGAGGGCGAGCTGCTGCAGCGCTACCACCCCGACGTTCCGGAGGTGGAGAGGGCGCGACAGATCTCCACCACCCGCAATTGGGTGGCACGGCGCATCGCGGCGGATGATCCACCCGGTCGTGCCCATGCTCCGTTGAGTGCTTTTTCGGCGGAGGAGCGCCCGATCTGGGAGGTGACCCGGATCCCGCTGCGACCGGACAACCTGTTGACGCTGATGGAGGAGGAGCCGGAGCCACTGGCGCTGCGCTCGCTCTGGGTGGTCTGCACAGATCGGGTTGCCACATTTCCGCTTTCTCCGCCCCAGGTGGAGCCTCCCCATCGTCACCGCGATCTGCTCTTACCGCTGTGCGACGGAGTGGATCCCGACGAGCTGGTGCACCCCCTGCTGATTCGCCTCTGTGCTTCCTACCTGGATCAGGGGCTTTCCTACTGGGAGATGCCGGATCGGGAGCGGGGCTTCTGGGCTTCGTTCCGGGCGCTCTATGGCCGGGGGGTGGGTCCGCCCGATTCGTGGTTGGGGGGGCTGGTCCGGGAGCTTGTCCGCCTGGGAGATCGGACGGGCGAACAGATTGTGTTGACGATGTTGGAAGACCTGGGGGTGCCCGACGAGGAGTTGGGGGCCTATGTGGCCGCCAGTCTGGTGGCGCTGCGGGGTTGGGCGGGGATGTTCTGCCAGCTGGAGCGGCGTCCCGATCGTGCACCGGTGGCCGCGCCCCCCGCAACGCTGATGGACTTTCTGGCCGTGAGACTTGTGCTGGATCGCCTCGCAGCACAGTGGGTAGCCAGGTATCAGGCGGGTTTTGATGGATCGCTCTTCGATCTGCGTGCATGGTGTGCGCAGCGGCAGCCGGTGCCGCGCGGCAGCATCCTCTCCCGCTCCTTCCTGCTTTTTCAGGTGGCACAGCTGGCCGGATTGACCGCCGGGGATGTCGAGGCCCTTCCTGCAGAGGATCTACAGCTTTTGCTTCGGACTATCGAGGACTTTGGAGAGCTGGACCGCCGCCGTCTCCTCCACCTC
>CAITDR010000025.1 GCA_903891165.1 uncultured Pseudomonadota bacterium | reverse complement strand
GCTGGCGGCTGCGCAGGGCCTGTACCCCCGCCCACGCGGCAACCAGCGCCGCCCCGGGCGCACCGAGGAGATAAATGTATTGGTCGAGATTATGCTCCAGAATCGGGAGGCGATCGAACCACCAGGTCCCCGCCATGGCCGAGTTCCCGTTCTGCATCATCATCAGCGGTGCCGCCAAAAGCATCCACACCAAGGTGGCGCCGACCAACACCCTTAAATGCCGCTCCGCCTGCATCCGCTCCCGTCGGACCAGGTGGGTCACCAGCCCGGCCGCCAGGAAGGCAAAGGCCATCAGCGCGGAGCTCTCCTTCAGGCCAAAAGCCACCAGCAAGGCAGGGATCAGGCCCAGGACAGAAGACCAGCGCAGAGACTCAGCCCGCGCCAGCACCGCGCCAGCCCACAGGATTCCCGCCGCCCCGAGAGTGTCAAACTCCGGCAGGTACCAGGCCGAAAAGAGCGTGGGCGCGATCATCATCGAGGCGGCCGCGGCCAGCGTCGCGTAGCGCGCCTGCCCGTGCTCGTGCAGCCATGCCCGCGCTGCCCATCCAAACCAAAGGAAAATCCCCCAGGATCTCAAAAAGAGCGCGTAGCCTGGCGGGGCGGCAGTACTGCCCCATGCCAGCTCGTAGATTTTGAGTACAAAAACCGAGATCGGCCGGACACCCCAGGCATCCATCGGCGGCGGATTTTTGAAAGGGCGGAAGAACTCCAGCCAGGAGATCTCGTGGCACTGCAGCAGCACCCGCTGGGTCATGTGGTCGGCCAGCGGCACCACCCCGAGGATGGCCAACACTGCACCCAAGGCCGCCAGGAACAAAAAATCCCGCTTCAACGAGGTGTCTCCGAGGAAGACTCTTCGGGGGGAACCACCACCTCAGAGGGGCGTAGCCGCACCACGATACCTTCTTCGCGAAGCAGGCGTCGAAGCTCCCACTTGTCGATCTCCTCCACGTTGGAGAGGATGTGCTCGATCTGATCGCTGTGACCGGAGAGCTGCCCCACCATATCCTGTGCCGACCCGACGGCGGCACGGGTATCGGCGAGCAGAGCGGGCAATTCACCGGGGGGGATCGCGTCTACACGGGCCTGCACCGCGATCAGGGTCTGATCGGCGCGCTGAATCACCGGGCGGGTCTCGGCGGCCACCTGCCGCACCGCAGCCAGGCTGGCGCGGGCTTCGCGGATAAGCCCGGGCAGCTCCTCGGAGGCCAGGGCGAGGTTCTGGAGGCTACGATCCGCGTTCTGAAGCATACGGGTCGGGCGCTCGGGATCCTCGGCAATGGCCGCGGAGAGGGTGGCGCCAAGCTGCTGCAGGGCTGCAGGATCCATGGCCGCCAACATCGGCTCCAGCCGGTTGACCATCTGATCGATCTCCCAGGCACCGGTGGTATCCTGGATTACATCTCCCTCCTTCAGCAGCGGCGCTTCGGGCGAGTGGGGGATCAGCTCGATGTACTTTTCCCCCAGCACCGAGCGCGCCCGCAGCGCGAGGCTCACGTCGCTGCGGACCTGCGCATCCTCCTCCAGCGAAAGCACCAGCTTTGCCCGGTTAAAATCCACGCCGAGGCTCTCCACCCTCCCCACCTGCACACCCGCGATACTGACCACCGCCCCACTGGTCAACCCGGCCGCGCTGTCCAGATGGGCGCTTACCCGCAGGTAATTGCCCGGTCCCTGCAGCGCCCCCACCTCGATGGCCATCCATGCAAACAGCCCCACGCCCACCAATAGGAGGACTCCCACACCCAATTCGTAGCGCCGCGAGCTAGCCATTGTGGGGAGGCTAACCTGAATGGGGGGCATCGGTGAGGGAAGGAGGCGGTCTGAGCGTCTGTGGCCTGTTATAGGCCTGTTGGGAGGCGCAATGTTCGACAGCATGTCGGAATTACTCCAGAAAATCCGGCTGGGGGAGGACACGGGGTTGGAGTTGAAGCGGGTTGAAGTTCAGGGCACCCGCGTTCACGCACCTCATCGCGACTCTTTGGCGGACGAACTTGCCGCCATGGCCAATACACACGACGGGATTTGCCTGCTGGGGGTAGAGGACAAAAGTCGCGAAATTACAGGCATTCCGCCTTCCTCCCTGGACACTATCGAAGCACTTGTGCGAGAGGTCTGCAACGACGGGGTTCATCCGCCCCTCCGTGTCCACGTCACCCGCATGGAGCTTCCCGATAGCCATGGAATACCGCGCGCGGTTCTGCGGGTGGATGTTCCACGGAGCCTTTTTGTTCACCGCAGCCCTGGTGGCTACATGCAGCGCATTGGAAGCAGCAAAAGGGAAATGGCCCCGGAATATCTTGCTAGGCTGTTCCAGCAACGTAGTCAGGCGCGGTTGCTGCGCTTTGACGAGCAGGTGGTTCCCGAAACCACCCTCGCAGATCTGGACGTGGATTTATGGCAGCGATTCTGTAATCCCCGTATCGAAGATCCTGTTCGAACGCTGCACAAGCGGAAAATTCTGACGACGGAGGAAGGGGTCGAGCGGGCAACAGTCACCGGGGTGCTGATGTGCTCCCGCCACCCGGAGCAGTGGCTGCGGGGAGCATCGGCGCGCGCTGTTTGTTTCCGAGGAACTCGGCAGGATTCCAGAAAACAACTTGACGGTGCGGACATCACCGGCCCGTTGGACCACCAGATCTTGGAACTGTACCGATTTGCACGTAGAAACATACGCGTCTTTGTTCGGGAAGGTCCACCCGTGGAGGAGGTACCGCAGATATCGTCCCGCACCATCTTTGAGGCGGTGGTCAACGCTGTGGTTCACCGCGACTATTCTGTCTATGGATCCCGTATCCGTATGTTTATATTCGAGGATCGCCTTGAACTTTACTCTCCCGGATCGCTTCCCAACACCCTTTCCGTAGAGAGTATTGCCCTTCGGCAATCCACCCGGAACGAAGCGATCAAGTCGATCCTGGTGAAGCTCCCCGTCGGGGAGATGGGCGCGGAAAGTGGACGAGGGTGTTTTATGGAGGCCCAGGGCGACGGCGTACCGGTGATCCTCCAAGACACCCGACTCTTGACAGGTCAAGATCCAACCTGGCGCGTCCTCGACGATGCCGAGGTTCTCCTCACCATTCCAGCCGCTCAGCCCGACTGAGGCCCCGGCAGGCTCGGCTCCCCCTCCCCCGTCGGCAGCACGAGGTTGCGCGAAAAGAAGCGTCGTACCACCGGCTCCTGCGAGCGAAGCACCTCCTGCACCGTGCCCCAGGCCACCAACTTTCCGCCGTAAAGCATCGCGATGCGGTCGGCGATGTTGACCGTACTCACGATGTCGTGCGTGATCACCACAAAGGTGATGCCCAGGCTGCGCTTCAAATGTCCGATGAGCTGATCGATGGCGTCGGAAGTCATGGGATCCAGGCCCGAGTTCGGCTCGTCAAACAGCACCATCTCGGGACTGTGGACAATGGCGCGGGCCAGGCCCACCCGCTTCCGCTGGCCACCGGAGAGGGAGCTGATCGCCCGCGCTTCGATGCCAGGCAGCTCCACCATCTTCAGCACTTCGGCCACCCGCTCCCGACGTTTGGTGCTGCTCAGATCTTTCCGATGTTGCACAAGGGGAAACTCGATATTCTCGCCCACCGTCAACGAGTCAAACAGCGCACCATCCTGAAAAAGCATCCCCAGGCGCTTGCGCACGGCGTAGCGGGCGGACTCTGAGGCCCGCGCCATGTCCGTGCCGAAGACCCGCACCTCCCCCCGGTCCGGCTCCAATAGGCCCACAATATGCTTCAAAAGAACACTTTTGCCCGTTCCCGAGGGGCCGATCACCGCCGTGGTCTGCCCGGCCGGGAAGTCCATACTCACCCCGTCCAATACGGTCATCGCCCCAAAGCTTTTATGTACATCGCTGAGCACCACCGGGCTATCCGCCATAGGCCACCTGGGAGATCAGAAAGTTGATCGACACCGAGATCACCGCACAGACCACCACCGCCGTATTTGTAGCCTGGCCCACACCTTCAGGGCCGCGGGGCGCGACAAAACCGCAGAAGGTGCTGACCAGACAGATCACCGCCCCGAAGCTCAACGCCTTCACCTGCGCAACCATCAGATCCAGGGGCGAAAGGGTTCGTTGCACCAACAAAAAATACTGGTAGCCATCCAGCCCGAGCTGGAACTGAGCGACCAGCCAGCCCGCCACCACCGTCGTGACAATGGCGATGGTGGTCATCGCCGGCATCACCAGGAGGATCCCCAACAATCGTGGCCCCACCAGCCATGCCAGCGGGTTCACCGCCATCACCTCCAACGCGTCCACCTGCTCGCGGGTATTCATCACCGCGATCTGGCTGGCCATCTCTGTACCCGCCTTCGCCGCGATCATCGTCGCCGCCATCAGCGGGGCCGCCTCGCGCACCCCGGCGAGGCCCACAAACATGCCCACCAGCTGCTGCCCGCCCAGCGGTGCAAAGGAGATGTAGCCCTGGATCACCAGGATCGACCCGATAAAGCCGTTGATCACCAACAGCACCGGCAGGCTCTGCACCCCGATACGGTAGGCCTCCTCCACCACCCGCCTCGGCGGCACCCCATAGCGGAGCACCGCCCAGAACAGCCGAAAACAATAGATTCCCAGGCGACCGATCCAGGAAAGAGCATCGATCATCGTGCAGTCAACGCGGAGGTGATCAGGTAGTTGAAGACAAAGATCGCCAGCACACTCTGTACAACTGTGTCGTTCACAGCCTGACCCACTCCCGCCGCTCCGCCGTGGGCATAGTAGCCTCGAAAGCAAGAGATCGTGCCGATCAAGGCTCCAAAAACCACACTCTTGATGGCCGAACCCGCCACATCGGTGGGCGTCGTAAAGGTCCAGAGGTTGGCAAAAAAGGTGCCGGAAGGCTCCCCCTGGATGGCCACCGCCATCACCCAGGCCCCCGTCAGACCCAGAACGGCGCCAATCACCTGGAGCACGGGACAGGCCAGAATCAGCGCCAGTACGCGGGGAAGTACATGCCAGCGCAGGCTGTCTACCGCCATCACCTCTGTCGCATCCAATTCTTCTTTGATACGCATCGCGCCCAGCTCGGCCGCAAAAGAGCTGCCGCCCTGAGCGGCCACCAGCACACAGGCCAGAAGGGGAGAAAGTTCGCGCACAATCGCCGTGGTCACCAGCGATGGCAACATCCGCTGTGCCCCATAGAGATCAAAAATCTGCAGCCCCTGCAGCGCCAGCACCAGGCCGAAGGGAAAAGTGGTGGCCATCACCGGCCCCACACAGCGCAGAGAAACCCGCCAGGTCTGCCGAAAAAGCTCGGGAAAATTCCACGGGGGGCTGAAGGTACGCACCAGCAAGCGCATACAAAAAATCCCGAAGGAGCCGAGGCTGGTGAGGGTCTGGACCATCGCGTCTGGCCCTGATATAGCCCATCCTGAAGAGGCTTTGTATGTTCCTGCTCTGTATCCTCGCTGCCCTCGCTGAAACCCGCTGGACCACCGAGGCGGTGGAGGGTGTGCGCTGGCTGGATTCTTCGGTGGTGACCCTGAAGCTGGACGCCAACGCCGAGGTGGAGCTTTTGGCGGTGGATGGGGAGAAGGCGCGGGTGGTTGCCAATGCCACCTTTGGCTGGATCGATGCGGCCAAGCTGACAGACGTGGCCCCGCCCAAGCCCACCGATCCGGTGCCAGGAATGCCCACCGGGATGCCCCCGGGAATGCCGCTGCGCCTACCTGGCCAGTGATGCAGCTGCGGCCCGCCCGCCGCGATCAGACGGGGGAGCTGCTGGCTTTTGTGCGCGCCCACCCGGTGGATCCCGACTGGTCGGTGCCGGTAGAGCGCCTTTTGAGCAGCCTCCCGACCGCGGATGAAGCCCTCTTTGACGTGGAAGAAGGCGGGGAACGTGTCGCGGTAGCGGTGCTGCTGGATGGCCTGACGAACATTGACAACGTGGCGATGCTGGAGCTTTTGGGCAGACGCGAGGACCTGCCCCTGGCGCGTCTGCTCCCCTTCCTCAAGCCTTATGCGCTCCAGCTTGCGACGCGGGCGGAAAAAAAGGGTGTAGATGTCTACCTGAATGACCTGAGCGGAGCCGTTCCCGAGGGTGCAACGGCGGTGCGCGGCGCGCTGGTGATGCGGCGGCCGGAGGCGGAGCTGCCGATGGTGCGCGCCCCGCGTGGACTTCGCTGGAAAAGCCTGGAAGAAGAAGATCTGTTGGCCTACCATCGCCTCGTGCTGGCCGCCTTTGCCGATGATCCGGGGATGCAGGTGAGCCCCTTCGACGAGTTTGCAAAAGCGGTGATGAAAATGCCGGTGCGCGCTCGTCTACTCTGTAGCCTGAAGGGACCGGTCGCCCTGGCCCGGGTCTCCGTAAATGGGGAGGAGGGCTTTATCGACTCGCTGGGCCGCCACCCGGACTGGCGGGGCCGTGGGCTGGGGCCGGTGGTGCTGAGCGAGGCGGCGCGCCTGCTGCGCAGCCTGGGCGCACGGCACCTGAAGTTGGGCGTCACCACCTCCAACCTGCCCGCTCGTCGCCTCTATGATCAGTACGGTTTTTCCGTCACCGAGTCCTGGACGGTATGGCGTTGGCCAATTCCTGAGGTATCCCTTGGATAAAAAAGCGTCACTCCGAACCGAGTTACGTCGGAAGCGGAGTGCGTTTTCCACTGAAGCCTCCGCGATGGCGCACTTCGGGGCACCGCTGTGGGAATACCCGGTCTTCGACACAGCCAATTGTATTGCAGCCTACATTTCGGTGGCTGGAGAAGTGCCCACACCGGACCTGATCGCCGCTGCCCACTCCCTTGGAAAAACCATCGTTCTTCCACGGGTTGTCGGACGGAATCACCTGGAGCTCCATCGCTGGGAGGGCGAGCCGCTGCTGCCGGGGAGTTTTGGCATCGGGGAGCCCCCCGCGGATGCACCCCGAGTGGCGCCCGATCAGGTCGATCTTTTCCTGGTTCCCGGCCTGGCTTTTGATCTGTCGGGAGGGCGCCTGGGTATGGGCCGGGGCTACTATGACCGTATGCTGCCACAGAGCGCCGGGCTTCGGGTGGGGCTTTGCTGGGAATGGCAACTTCTTCCTGAAGTTCCCATGGAGCCCCACGACCAACGGGTACAGATGATCTGCACCGAGCGCCGCCTCCTCCTTATCCCCCCGGTTCTCCGGTAACCTGGACCGAGGAAGTGTATCCTCCGATTTCTTGCCCCGATCCCGACTGGGTGGCCTTCATCGTCCTGGCCCCATCGTCGCAGTTTCCCTGACCGGGATCAGCGTAGTCGGGGAGGCCGGGCGGCAACGGGAAGATACGGAACACCCGAGGACATCAAAATGGCCGCAAACTTTCGATCCATCGATTTTTTGGCGGTACTGATGCTGCTTATCATCGGGGGCGCTTGTGTAAAAAAAACCGTCCCTACTGGAGCGCCGGCGGCGCAAAAGTCTGCGGGCCAGGACACGGCCGCGCCAGAGGATCCCGAAGACAAGAACAAATGTCGTTTGGCCTCGCTACGGCATTGTAGCGACGTATGTGATGGGGTGTATGGCATGATGTGCTCGTGGGGGCAAGCCTGCAATCCGGTCCAGCACTATTGTGAAAAGGCTGAGATCTGAGCGAGGCAGGACAAGGGCATGTCACCACTTCTTCAACCGAGGCCCCGATGTGCCCTTGGCGGGCCATCGACTTCCTCCGGATGTCGAGGGGGATGTCCCGCCTGGGAATCAGGGCTGCTTCCCGTCCCGCGCAAAACGTACACCGATGGCTCCGTCTTTATAGGAGGCGGGTAGGTGATCCTCCGGTGGAGGACGAGGGCCACCGCCGGGGCCCAGGTAGGAGTCCCCCCGTACCGCGCCGCCTGGGGATTGATCGGGATCGCTGTGCCAGATCCACTCTGCCACATTGCCCCCCCGATCGTACAAGCCCCACCGATCCGCCTTCCGAGACCCGACAGCCTCCAACAAGGCTACGCCATCATCACACGGCACCGGGGTATAGCCGGGAAAACGCTGCTGAAACAGCGTCACTTTGTCAGGCTGCTGGTGGAAAAAGCTCTGATCGGCAAGATTTCCCAGCTCGCAGGAAGCTTCGGGGGCAGGGTTACCCTCCAGGTAGTCCCACTCCACGTTGCTGAGCAGCCGGTAGCCCATGCAGCGACGGGAGACCTTCACCCACCGTCCCTGGTCCGAGGTGTAGCAGGGCTCAAGGCCCAGGGAGAGCGAGAGGTCGTTGGCGAAGGCGACCGCTTCACCCCAGGTGATGTTATTCACAGGTAAATCAGGACCACGTCCGATTTCTGGAAGGCTGGGGTTCTCCGTTCGGAGAGCCTCCCATTGGTCCTGACGAAGCTCGGTGTGCGCCACCTGGAAAGCGGGAACCACCAGACAGGCCTGGGGTAGGGTGGGGTCGGGGCACAGTTCTCCCTGGGGGATATCCTGCATGGACAGGGTCACCTGGGGACCAGGAGCCATTCGAGTCACGAGCACCACTCCGACGACGAGGCTGACGGCCACGGCCACCAGACGCCAACGTCGTCGAACCACATTTCGGACTGGAAGCCCAGTGTGTAGTCCAACCCACTGGACGACACGTGTGCAGTCGTCTGGAAGGTATTGCCCGCTGCGAACTTCAATCGCGCGGGCAGCCAGGCTCTCCCGGATCTGCTCTGGCAAGTCCGATTTTGCGGGAATGTCGGCCTCATGCTCCACAATGGGGAGGATGGGGATGCCCCGCACAAGGGCGCGATGTAGTTCCTGCCGCACCCAGTCATCTTCCTGGTCAATCCTCTTCTGCCCGTCGCGCCGCAAACTCAGCCACTGGGGGCCGATCACGACGAGCATCACCTTGGCCACCTCCAACTCCCCCTCAATCCGCTGCGCCCAGTCCGCTCCATCGTCTACGCTCGATGTATCCATGAATATAGCTTCAGGGCCGAAGTGCTCTCGGAGCACGGCGTAAACGCGGGCAGCGTAGTCCCGGGTATCGTCTCGTCGATAGCTGACAAAAACGGCTGCCATGGTTCCAGGCCCCTATGGGAGGTACGAAATCGTGATGCTGCTGGGCAGCGTAACCGTAGGCGAGACCGCCAAGGTACTCCGACCGCCGAATGTGCCGCGGAGGTGGACGCGCTCGCCAAGCTGGCCGTCCACAAAAAACTCCAGCCCACCCACCGCCTGGTGCCGGGGCCGGGCCCACCCCTCCGCCTGAAGCACATCCCACTCCCACCCGATGGAGGGTCCAAGCCCCAGGACCGTGCGTCGTGACACCGGCCACACCAGGGCATCCACCAGCTCCACACCCACCGTGCGGGCCAAGAGCGTCCGGGATAGCTCTTCGGGGTTGTACAGCTCCCGATAGGACAGCCGAAGTCCCGCATTTACCCAAGGGGATTCGTGGACCACTGAGGAATAGGACATCCGCCACCCCACGGCAGGCTGCCCAAGGGGCGCCCAGTCGGCACCCGCCGAGAGTTCGGCAGAAAAACTCCGCTGCGAGACCCAACTTTCATACCGTGTCAGGTAGGCGTGCCTCTCCATCGGTGTGGAGGCGTAGGCCAGTACGGCTTCCATCAGCCATACGGAGTGCTGGTGGCTCGGCGCCAAGCCAGCGGAGTGGTAGTCCGGGTGCAACTGCAGCATCCGGTCGATGTGCTTGGCACAGGGGACGGGACGTTCGCCGTGCCACTGACGGGGCTCCGATCCATGGGTCATGTTAAGGTTTATGAACTCGCTATAGACCCGGCCCTGCCGAAAACGGTAGTCCTGGATCTGGACACACTGTGTGGCCCAGGTCTCCAGCTCCGCTGCCGTGGAGATCTGCGGCAGTGCCCGTATGATGCCCGCCTCCTCCTCCGTGTACTCCGCAGGAAGTGGAAGGGAGAAAAAGTACTTTGCCTCTGGGCCCAAGATCTGAAGCAGCAACGCCTGAGCATAGCGATCCGCCTCCAGCTCGGCGTCCATCGTCTCCCGGCAATCGGGGAGGTGCCCCAGCTCGTGGGCGAGGACAAAGGCCAACGCCTGCACCTGCATCTCTTCTCGTGGAAACTCCAAAAGATGGTCGATATAGGCCGGATCCAGCTTGAGCAACGGGGGACGTGTACACCGCAGCTCCGCACCGGAGACAGTGGGCTCCAGGCGAACCAGAAGGCCGGAGATCGTCGGGTCCAGATCGGGCAGCGCGGCCGTCACCACCCGCGTGACGACATCCTCCAGCAGGTGGCGTTTCGCCTCGTCCATGGTGCCGGGCGTAAATTCGAGGGACAGCGAAAAATCCGGTCGATCCGCCGCCCAAACCGCCCAACAACACACCACAAAAAAGAGTTGACCTGTCAACATGGGCCTGGGGCCAGGGCAGCAATACTCTCAAAAAAGCCGCGCGCCCGAGGTGCAGCCGTGTACTCGAAGTCCTGCAGCCGATCCATGGGTGACTCCAGGTGGCGCCGGAAGCTCAGGACTCGCTCTTCCACATCCTTGCTGTCCATGGAGCTGAGGTCCACGACAAAAAGCTGCTCCAGGTCCAGCGGCTCGCCGATCGGGGTCGGGTGGGCCAGCAAAGCCACCGCGGGCAGGACGCAACCCGTACGCAGCTCGACTTGCTTCCCGATGAGCTTTGCCCGGTCATAGTCATAATTTTTGAGGAACAGCTCTGGGTCCAGAGCCGCCACTATCGCCCGCGCATCGGCTTCGGCGAGCACTGGAATATACAAAATGGCGCGGGTGGTGCCCAGAACCGGCAGGTTCGCCTGATCCTGAACGTCGCGAAAGAGGCTCAGCACCGCTTCAGCCACCGCACGACGGTGTTCCTTGGTGTGGCTACTGTTTTCAGAAAAATAAATATACACATTGAAAGCGTAGGTCGTACGCTCCAGTGTACCTCTAGGGAGGAAGCTACGTGCAAGCAGGTTGATTTGCCCACCCCTGCCGTCCAAGCCGGAACTGGGCGCCTCGGCGCAGTCCAGGACACAAACCGGCAGTGCCAACTCTTCGGGGCGTACCGGCGTGATCTTGGGGCCGTGGCTACATCCCACTGCCAGCACAAAAATGAGGCGTATACTGCGGAGCATAGATCTCCTTCCACACATCCGGTAGTAGCCCAACCCTTTGGAGCAAGCACGCCCCATTCCCTGACGGGGATCAGTCCCCCTCCACGTTGGACACGTTACCGTAGACACCTTAACGAACGGAGCGCCCGATGAAGCTCAAACGCCCTGCCCTTTCCCGCGACCACCAAAGTGTCCCCGCTGAAAACGTAGGACCGGGCTGGGAAGTCATCGCTGCACCTACCGAGCCCGGTCGCCGCGATGCCACCGCCGATGTGGAGCTCCAGCCCCACGACATCGCTGAGCTGGTGTGGTCCGACGGCATGATCTCCTGGGCCATCCCCACCCTCGATGGTCGGGGCGACAGCTACGAAGTCCCGACGACTCGTCCGGACCGGGCTGCACACCAAGGCGCGTCGCAGGTGCTGTTGACGAGCTGGCAGGTATTACGCTGCAACGCTGGAGAAGGCCAGCAGCAAGCACTGTTCCGCTTGGTGCAAGAGGCCGACGCCCACCTGTCGGGGCTACATCCCCACCTCGTCCAGCTCAGGGAGGATGGGACGGTGGACGAAGAACTGGCGAGTCCCCCCGCCTCTGACCAGCCCTGGCTCCTCCTGGTGCACGGCACATTCGCCAATGTGTCCCTGGCATTTGGCGGCTTTTCTGCCGCGGATGGGCGCGAAGACTGGCGTGCCCTCCATCGCGAGTATCGGGGGCAGATCTACGGTTTTGCCCACCCCACCTTGTCGGTATCCCCCCTCCAGAACGCGCTGGACTGCCTACGCCTCCTACCCGTGGATCAAAAGGTGGACATCCTGTCCCACTCCCGCGGGGGCTTGGTGGCCGAGCTGATCGCATTGGCCTCTACCGAAAACCCGCCTCAGATCGAGGGGGATACCTTACTTCAGGCCCTGCTAAGCGAAGGCAGGAAGCGACGTATCCAGGTCGGGCGGCATGTTCGGGTGGCCGCTCCGGTGCGCGGTACGCGCTTGGCCTCACCACGCGCCAGCGACGTGCTGAACAGCCTGTCCAACATCGTGAGCCTGATGCACCTTAGCGGACAATTTGGTCCGGTGATTTCTGGAGTATCTTCGTTACTTTCGGCCGCCCGGGTGATCGTACGCCTGCTGACCGAGCAGGTGGTCCTCAACCCCAAGGTGGCCCCTGGTCTGGCGGCCATGGAGCCCGGTGGCACCCTGGTGCGCCTGTTGAACACCGCAGCCGCCCCGGAGCCGGTCCGTCTGATCGTCGGGGGTGTGTTTTCCGGTACAGAGGGTATTGGCGGGAAGCTACTTCGCGCCGCGCCCGAAGCATTTTTTAGAGGCGCCAGCGATCTTGTCGTCGATACGGAGTACATGTACACCGAGGCCGACCGGGAGCGGGCGCAGTATCTCGAGCCCACGGGCGCTGGCATCCACCACCTCGCCTACTTCTCCCAGGCCGCAAGCCGTCGATCCATTCTCGGGTGGCTTCTTGCCAAGCCCGCACGGTTCCCGTTGGCCCAGCGGCCCCTGCTGGCGCAGAACGACCGCTCCGCCGCCCTTTCCATGCTCTGCCTGCCTGCCTGCTCCCCCACCGGCGACCACCCGGAGGTGGTGTTCGTGGTGCCCGGCATCATGGGATCGATGCTGCAGGTCGACGGAAAACGGGTGTGGATCCACCTGCCCAGCCTGGTCGCCGGCGGATTCGGTAATCTTGACTACACCAATGGGCGGGAGGTGGTCCCGGAGGGTGTGTCGAAGGGGACCTATCACCCGCTGGTGGATGCCCTAGAAGCCCGCTACGGGGTGGGTGTTTTTGCCTTTGATTGGCGCGCCCCCATCCTGAGCTCCTCGGAACGCCTTGCGGGGGAGGTGGAGGCGGCGCTGAAGAAGGGCAAGCGGGTCCACATCGTCGCACATTCGATGGGGAGCTTAGTGGCACGGGGCCTGGCCGTGGTTAAACCTGAAGTGCACAGAATGCTGGTAGAGGGCGGTGGAAAGCTGATTCTTATGGGGCCACCCCTGCGGGGATCCCACGATGCGCTGGCGGCCCTGCGCGGCGAGGCCGAGCTGGTACGCCTGCTTTCGGTGGTGGACATCTCTCATGGGAGCCAGCAAATCTCTGACATCGTGCGGGGTTTCCCGGGGCTGGTGGCCATGTTGCCGCGCGAGGCACCTCCCTGGTGGGAGGAGCAGAGCTGGGCGGGCCGGGCGCCCCCCGGGCTGCGGCTGGCGCGGGAGGAGGCGGAAAAGCTGGATGGGGTGGACTGGTCGGTGGGAACGACGCTGATCCTGGGGAGCGCGCCGCGGACACGGACCGGATGGAATGAAGCGCGGCAGACCTGGGACTGGGAGGAGGGTAAGGGGGACGGCACGGTACCCTACCGAAGCTCCCGGCCCGACGGCCTAGAAGATGCTCCCTGCTTCTATGTGGAGGCCGCCCACGGAAATATCCCCCGCGACGGGGAGGCCATCCGGCTGGTACAGGCCCTGTTGGCCGGCAAGACCGTCGAAGGCCGGAAAGAACCCATCCACCCCACAAGAAGTGCATCTTCGCCCTCCTCCCCCTGGGCGGAGCCCCTGGCCGCATGGCCCACCGAGGCCGAGCTGCTTCGGGTGGCTCTGGGCGCCGGTCCGGTCCTGGAGCAGCCCCTCCGCCAATCGCTGCGGGTCCGGATCCTGCACGGGTCCCTTCACGAAGCGACGCACCCCCTGCTGATGGAGTATGCCCCGTCGGCGGGTCTGCAGGGAGCCCTGTCTCGGCTCGCCAAAGGCGAGGACCACCTTTTGCGTCGCTACGCGGATGTGGGAGCCTTGCCCGCCAATCCCGGCGACCTTTTCCCTTTCCAGGAAGGTCCAGGCAAGCCGTCGTTGCTGATCTTCGGCACCGGAGAAGCGTTTTCGCTCACCTCTTCCTCCCTGGCCGATGCGGTCCACATCGCCTTAAGACGGTACCTGATCGACCAGGCCCGCAGCCGGGGTCCGAATGCGGAAGTCTCGGTTTCGGCGCTGCTGGTGGGCACGGGCGACACCGGCGTGTTGTCGGTAGCAGAGGCTGTAGCCGGGCTGCTCCGGGGGGTCAGCCAAGCGGTCGATGAGCTGATCCACTACCAGCTCGCGCCGGTGCGTTTTGGCGAGCTGGAAATTGTCAACGCCTACGAGGATCTCGTCGCGCTGGCCGTGGACCAGGTGCAGCGCTGCTTACCCGCGTTGGCCACCGAGCGGATCCGCTGGGACTACGCCGGGCATCGGGTGGGTGCGCGGGCGCGAGGGCGGCGCTTGGCGCGGGACGACCGTCGGAGCGCATGGAACACACTTTCGGTGCAGATGGACGGGGGCGAGCTGCGCTACGCCCTGTCGGCACGCACGACAAAGAGCCAGGCTGAGGCGGTTCATGTCCCGTTGGCTATCCTGGAAGGGGAGCTGGGGCGGGTGATGAAGAGCACCGTCCACGAGTCGGGCTCAGAGAGCTGGGTGTCGGCGCGCCTGCTGGGCCGGCAGCTGATTCCCCGCGATCTCCGTGCAGAAGTGCTGTCGGGAGCGCCACTACGGCTGCTGCTGGACGCGGCTGCGGCTGCACTGCCCTGGGAGCTGCTTAGTGATCCCGAGGAGGGGGGCGGGCCGCCCTTTGCGGTGCGGACACCGCTGATCCGAAGCCTGATCACCCAGACAGGACGTGCTCCTTCCGCTCTGTGTGCCCGCCGCCGTGTGGTCGTCTTTGCCGACGAAGCGGGGGGCGACAGTGGACTGGGCGGTTTGCCAGGCGCCGCGGCGGAAGGGCGGGCCGTGGTGGAGGTGTTTCGTGACTCCGGCTATGAGGATATTCGCGAGGTCTATCGTCAGGAAGGAGGTGACCTGCGGAGGGATCTGCTCCTCACGTTGATGGAGGGCCCCTGCCGGATCCTCCACATCGCCAGCCACGGTATCTTCCTCCCCGAAAAGAACTACGCGGGAATCCTCAGCGGGCAAAAAAACGGCGACTACCAGATCATTTCCGCCGATCAGCTCCTCGATGCCTTCGGCCGGGAGCTTCCCGAGCTGGTCTTCTTCAACGCCTGCCATGTCGGGCGCTTGGACCAGGGTCTACAGCCAGGAATCGGGCGCGGGCGCCTCGCAGCCAGCGTCGCAGAGGCGCTGATCCAGCGCGGCGTGCGCGCGGTGGTGGCCGCTGGATGGGCCGTGAACGATGGCGCGGCCCGCACCTTTGCGGAGAGTTTTTACAGCGAGCTCTTGACGGGTCAATCCTTTGGAGCGGCGGTGCGGGTTGCCCGGGAACGGGCATGGTCCGACTTCCCGGCGGTGAACACCTGGGGAGCCTATCAGGCCTATGGCGATCCCAATTGGTGCCTGGGCAGCAGTGGACGAACCTACTACCACTTCCCGGTGGAGGCGGCAGCGCTGGATGCCATTGAAGAGCTGTGCTTTGAGATGGAGGATCTGGCGGCATTGCCTGCCGCACTGGAGGCGATTCGCCGGGCCGCCGAAGAGGCTGGAGGGGCAATCTACACCGAGCGCGTGCGCCAGGCACTTGTCGACGCCCTCCGAAAAACCAGCGCCGCGGCCATCGAATCCTCCCGAACCCCGGTAGCCACCCCCAGCCTTCCGGCCCCCGCAGCGGCGCCGGCACGCGCCGCCACCACGCTCTTTGCGGGCATCGGAAAATCACAGTTCACGCTGGAGGATGGCCTTCCTACCGGCGGCTATGGTCCGGGCAGTCCCAAGGGGCGTGCTGGCGCTCACCCCATGATGGCGCGTGCGCTGGCGCTGCGGGATGATCAAGGGGGAATGGTGGTCCTTGTCGTTGCCGACATCCACTCGGGTACCGGCCTGCTTCACCGGGTGGTGGTGGAGCAGGTGCGGGACCTGGGCCTGGGGGCGGCCCAAGTGGTGTTGGCGGGTACCCACACCCACACCGGGCCGGGACAGATCTACGGCAACCGCCTCTATGATGGCTTCGCCGGGGGATTTCTGGATCCGAAGCCCCTGGAGAAGGCGTGGAAGCCGGTTGCGAAGGCGATCCAGGCGGCCATCCGCGACGCGGTGGCGGATCTGGGCAAACCCGCGCGCGAGGTCACCCTGGCATGGTTCCAGGGAAGTAGCGCCGGGATCGGGCACAATCGCTCGGCGGCCGCCTTCCCCGAGCTGTTGGAGAAGCTGTGGGCGAACCCCGGTCACCCCGGCCACGGCCTGTCGGAACTCCCCAGGAAAGACTTGTTGATCCCCGGCTCCGTGGTTTTGTACTGCGGCGTTCGGATGGCCACATCCGGGCGGTCCATGCGCTGGTGAACTGCCACAACACGGCGCTGGGGAACCTTCCCCTGTGGGATCCGGACTTTGTCGGACGGGCGATGGCCAGCTTGGAGGCCGAGCTGGGGCCAGAGGTGGGCGTGAACCTCGCGCTGGGTGCGGCAGGCGATCAGAGCCCTCTGCCCGCAGAAGCCTTGCGGGACTGGCGGAGAGTGGGACCGATCCACAAGGAAGGAAAACTGGTAGAAGAACGCCGAGCACAGCTGTGTGAGGCGGTGAAGGCGGCGATAGCGAAGGCCCCGGCCGGGCAGCCGGTCCGCATCCAAACGCGGCTGCATTGGTGGAGGCCGAAAGAGGCGATGGAGGAGGGCCTGCGCCTGGCCCGGTGGCGCTTTGGTGCACCGACCATGGCCGGGGCTGAGGACTACCGCTCCGCCTTCTGGCACATGGGCTGGGCTGAGGAAGGGCAGAAGTTGCCGTCCCTGCCTCCCGGCGCCGACCCCGACGATTTACTACAGTACCCAAAGGCCAGGTTTGGCGTCGGTGGAATCCTTGGGAAGTTGGTGTTTACCCTCGGGACTTTCCAATCGGCTGGCGCTCATCCTCTCCACCAAGTGGACATCGGCGACGTGTGCCTTGTGACCCTGCCGGGGGAGCCGACGGTCGCGGCGGCCTGGAGGCTGGAGGAGAGCCTGAAGGGGCCAGACCGCGCCGTGGTGGTGCAAGGGTATACCGGGGACTACGCCGGTTATTTCACGACCCCTGCCGAGTTTGAAATGCAGCACTACGAGGGGTCCTCCACCATCTACGGGCGCAACACGGTGCCGCACCTGATCGCGCTGCACCGGGGGCTACGTGTGCAAGTACCCAACCAGAAGATAGGGTTCCCGGCGAAGGAAGTAGAGGAGGAGCGCAGCATTCTCGGCGAGCTCCCCCAGCCCGAGGAGGCCGAGCTATGGAATTCTGAGGATCGGTGGGTGGCCGTGGTGATGGCGCCGGATCCAGCCAGCCCGGTGGTGATCAACGGGCGCACCATGGTGATGAACTCCCTGGAAACACCGGCTGGCTTTTTATTGTTCGGCGAACTACCACGCGATGTGGCACCCGAACGGGGCGCACCCTGGACGATGGAAGTGGGCGGAGAGCGCCGCCAGCCAACACTTCGGCGACAGGAAGGGTGAACGGTGCGCAGAGCGACACATCCTCTCTTCCCGCTGGTTCTCCGGTAACCTGGACCGCAGAATCGGGTTAGCGGGGGGCCCGCACCCTGGGAATGGATGGATCCCGCTCAACGCCCCAACCCGACCGACATCCTCTCGTCCTCGCCCCTGGCCCGCTGGCTGCGGCATGCGGGAGGCGACGAACCGGGCAAAGCACACCCCACTTGGCCATGGTATCGGGTCATCTGGTTGACAGGTGTGGACTACTTTTCTACCCTGGGCTACCAACCTGGCCTTGCGTTGCTGGCGGCCGGAAGTATCGCACCGCTGGCCACCGCGATCCTGGTATTGGTCACCATTTTTGGCGCCCTGCCCATCTACCAGCGGGTGGCCGAGCGCTCGTTTTCGGGGCACGGTTCGATCTCCATGCTGGAAAAGCTGCTTCCCGGCTGGAAAGGGAAGCTCTTCGTCCTGACGTTGATCGGTTTTGCGACCACCGCCTTCATCGTGACCATGACGCTGTCGGCGGCCGACGCGGCGGAGCACGCTGCGAAGAATCACTACCTGGAACCCTATCTGGAAGGCCATCAGTTTGCGGTAACGGTCACACTTCTGGCAATGCTGGCCCTGGTCTTTTTACGTGGCTTCCGCGAGGCCATCGGCGTGGCCACAGTGATCGCCGTACCCTACCTCTTTTTGAGTGGCGGGGTGATCGCCGTCGGTATCGCGGAGTTGTTCGCCCATCCGGAAAAGGTTACGGAGTGGAAGGGATCCCTGGAGTCGCAAGGCGGAACCTGGCCCCTTTTGCTGGCCTCGCTGCTGGCCTTTCCCAAGTTAGCGCTGGGACTTTCTGGTTTTGAAACCGGGGTTACCGTGATGCCACTGGTGGCGGGCGACGTCGGCGATGCGGGGCCTGCCCATGGTTCTGCTCAGAGTGCCACCCGGCCCGGGGAGGAGCCGGCGCTGCACCGCCCCCTGGGACGTATCCGCAACACCCGCCATCTTCTGACCGCCGCTGCGCTGATCATGAGCGTGTTCCTCATCGGCTCTTCCATTGTTACCACCACGCTGATTCCCGAAAGTGCCTGGCGTGGGGGCGACGCATCCGGTCGTGCGTTGTCATGGCTGGCCGAACACCTGATCGGTCCGAACTTTGCCACGCTGTACGATCTGTCCACGGTGTTGATCCTCTGGTTTGCCGGGGCCTCGGCGATGGCAGCAATGTTGGCCTTGATCCCACAATATCTTCCCCGTTTTGGGATGGCACCACACTGGGTCAGCCACCCACGCCCGCTGGTCCTGGTGCTGTTTTCCATCTCGGTCCTGGTCACTTGGATGTTCGACGCGGAAGTCGAAGCCCAAGGCGGCGCCTACGCCACCGGGGTGCTCGCGCTGTTCTTCTCGGCGGCCGTTGCGGTCACCCTGGCGATCAGCGCGGAAGCCCGCCAGGAAAAGAAGAGTGCATGGAAAGCAGCTCCGTACGCGGCCATCACCGGGCTGTTCCTGTTTGCTCTGATTAACAACGTCGTGGACCGACCCGACGGGCTGTTGATCTCCTCCGCCTTCATCGGCTGTATCGTGGTGTTGGGTGCCATCTCCCGCTACTACCGCGCCACCGAGTTCCGCGTCGAAAAACTCGCCTTTGAGCGTCCAGAAGACGAAGAGCTCTTCAACCAGCTGCGCGGCAAAAAGGTCCACCTGCTGACCGTGAAGCACACCGAGACCGGCTTCTGGAAGCATCGGAAACGTATCCAGCAATACTACAAGTTGGACGGCCCGGTGGCCTTCCTGCACGTGGAGCTGGCCTCTGATCGCAGCCGCTTTGACTCCACCATCTATGTGCGGGTCGGTCGAATCGGTGAAAACGACTACCGAATCTCCGTCTCCAACTCGGTCGCGGTGGCCAATACCGTAGCCTACGTCAGCGAGCTGCTGGACCCCATCGCCATTTTCCTGGGCTTGACCCAGGTGAATCCCGTAACCCAGGCCTTCCGCTACCTGATCTGGGGCGAGGGGGAGACCGGGGTGCTGGTGTACCAGATCCTGCTGCGCTACTGGTCCTACACCCCAGAAGAGGATGTCAAACCTCGTATTTTCCTGATGTCTGACTGAGCAGGTGGGGGGAGAAGGCGGCGGTCTGGCATGTCCTCCGCCGCCCCCGTCTCCCCGCGGGCCTACGACCTCAGCGCGGCAGGCGGTTGGGATCGGGCAGCAGGATGTAGCCGTAGCGGAGATCGCCCAACATCGCGCAGGCGTCGGGACCGGCGATGCAGAGGAAGGCGGAGATGTAGGCACACAGAAGCGCCTCGATCTTGCCTTCCAGCTCGCCCAAGCGGGTGCCGTTCAGCTCCTGCAGGTTTACCTGGAACAGGCGATCCAGCTCGGGGCTGCGCACGAGGTTGGGGTGCCCCCCCACAAAGTGCTGACCCATCAGGTCGCGCAGGCGGGCGACCGCATCTTTCCGGGTTCCAATGGGACCATTCCGCAGACGCACCGGGCGCTCCAGCCCGAAGAGCAGCACCTGGGCCGCCTGGGTATGGGTCTCCACACAGCGGTCCCCCTCTGTCGAGGGATCCAGCTCAAAACCCATCCGCGCCAAGGCTTTTCCGGTGGTGCGGGAGTGCGAGGCGGCCACGATGTTGTTGGCATACTCGTCGATGCGGTAGCGGGAGAAGTGCTCGGCAAGCTGCCGGTCGCATGGACGAGAGCCTCCAGAGTTCTCCACAATGAGCGGTGCATTGATGGCGATCACCGCCCCGTTGCGGCCGCGCTCGCGGGTGATCCAGCGTAAAGTGTCGTCGTGAATACGCAAGGTGTCGGCGGAGACCAGACGTACATCGCTGGCTCCCACCCGCTCCAAGGCCACCCCGCCGCTTTCATCACGCGGGGTACGGCCCAGATCTAATCCCAGGAATCGGTTGATCGTCACTGCTTCCTCACTGGCTTCGCTTCCAACGTCCGAGGAGTCCGCTCAAAACGAGTCGGATCCCCTGTAATTTCCCCCCACCCCGGCGACCCAGCTCCACCAGGCCCCGCGCCATACCGGTAAAGGCATCGGTGTAGGGGTACCACCACATCTCTTTGGCGGCTCCCGAGCGGTCGATCACCCGGGTGTGGGGCATGGTCAGGCCATCCAGGCTCCACCGGGAGCCGGTGACCCCCGAGCCGCTGTGCCGCCGCCCACTCCAGGCGGCCATGGCCATCGGCCCGGTAAAACAACAGTTATTGAGAAAAGTAGAGCCCACGTCCAGGCGATCCAACAGCGCCAGACCACGCCGGTGGTCCTTGGTCCATACCGAGGCGCAGAGGCCAAAAGGAGAAGAATTCACCCTCTCCACCACCTCTTCCTCCCGATCAAAGGGAAGGATCGGCATCACCGGGCCGAAGGTTTCTTCCACCATCAGCGCGCTGTCCTCGGGCACTCCGGAGAGCACCGCCGGCATCAAGCCGAAGCCCTCTCCCCAAGGAACCCCGCCACAATGCAGCGTTGCCCCTGCCTTTACTGCATCGTGGATACGCTGTTCCACCCGGCTCCGGGCAGCCAGCGTGATCAGCGGCCCGATGTCCACCCCCGGCTGAAGAGACTTTGTAGTCTCCACTACTTTTTGCAAAAAAGCTTCATAGAGCGGGCGTTCTACGTAGACACGCTCCACTGCGGCACAGTCCTGCCCGGCATTGTGGAAGGCTCCCCAGACCAGCCCGTTGACGGTGCGCTCCAGCGGCGCATCCTTCAGCACGATGGCGGCATCTTTGCTGCCCAGCTCCAGGGAACACTCCACCCCCAGGGCCGCCGCCCGCAACGCCACCTTCCGCCCGGTGGCCACACTCCCGGTGAACACCACCCGGTCTACCCCCGCGTCGATCACCGCCACCCCCTGCTCCCCATCCCCCTGCACCGTGATCAGCAGATCGGCGGGCAACACCGACGCGGCAATCTCTCCCAAGAGCGCCCCCACCCGGGCCGCATGCTCCGAGGGCTTCCAGATCACCGCGTTGCCCGCCAACAGCGCCGGCACCATGGTACGCAGCGGCAGGTGAAAAGGGTAGTTCCACGGCATGATCATCCCGATCAGGCCCCGCGGCTGCGCGCTGACCACCACTTCTTTGCCGGGGTAGTTCAGCGGGTTCAGCTCCACCGGTTGCGGCGATAGGAGATCGTCGATATTGGCCAGCCAGCCATCAAAGAGCTCGCCCGCGGTCAGAATCTCCGAAGACCAGGCTTCCGCCGCCGGTTTTCCGATCTCCGCCACCAGAAGGGCCGCGACCTCCCCGGCCCGCGCCAGGATCGTATGTTTCCAGGCTTCCACAACTTTTTTACGCTGCGCGAGACTTAACGCTGCCCAGGAGCGCTGGGCCATACGCGCACGCGTCGCCAGTGCGGGAATGTCCGCCAACGATGTGCAGGCAACATCCCCCGCCTCCGCGCCGGTGCGCGGGTCGATGCAGTGGATATGGTGGGGGCCCGGTCTTGCCATCACGCCCTGATAACCCACGAAGGCCGCCGAGGCGACGCAGCGACCTTAAGGCAGCGGTCATCGTTGGTCGCTAACGCTCCTTCAGCCAGTCCCCAATCGCCGCCCACACAAACCGCGGCGCCTGGTGGCCCAGGATCAGGTCCAGGTGGCCCCAGTGGAAGCCGGTATCGTGCAGATCAAAGACCTGGAAGAGGCGATCCGGCCCACCCGCAAGATCGTAGGCCACCCGCGCATCCTCGGGAAGCATAAGATGATCGTAGTCTCCTGCGATCACAAACAGCGGCACCTCGGTACGACGCCAGGCCTCTTCGTGGTCAAAAGCCCCGGTACTGCCCCAGCGCGCCATGTCCAGCCAGACCTGGATGCTGGTCCAGTCAAAGCCGCGTTCCAGCCGCTCCTCCAGCAGATCGGGCTCCATCGAGCCGGGTGCCCAGCCCGAGATCGGGAAGGCGTAGCCCGCGATGTCGGAGACCGAATACAGCCGACTCATCAGACGGCCTGCCAGACGGGTGCGGATGGAAATCCCGCCGACCGCCGCCCGATCCCCCAGAAAATTGGAGAGCTTGCAAAGCAGGTTGAGCGCGCGGTTGGCCTGAGCAAAACGGAAGAGCGCCCCGATGCCGACGACACCACGCATGGGCACACGGGTCGCCGCTGCATAG
>CAITDR010000024.1 GCA_903891165.1 uncultured Pseudomonadota bacterium | reverse complement strand
CTTCACGCCGAATGTGCCCACGTGGATTTCGAGTTCCCCTACTTCATGGAGAAGGCGGCCCCCGTCTCGGGTGCCCTGTCGCTCATGCAATATGGCGCCGCCTTCCACGCAAGTCGCAACGGAGATGTATTCGACTTTGTGTTGGAGGTGGATGTGCCGGTGACCACTCTGTGCCCATGCTCCAAGGCGGTGAGTGAGCGTGGTGCCCACAACCAGCGCTCAGAGGTGAAAGTATTGGTTCGAGGTGAACCTTTCCTTTGGATTGAAGAGGTGGTAGAAGCGGTGGAAGCCTGTGCCTCTTCGCCGGTTTTTGCCCTGCTCAAGCGGGAGGACGAAAAGTACGTCACCGAGCTCGCCTACGACAATCCGCGCTTTGTCGAGGATATGATTCGGGAAGTTGTGGCTGCGCTCCGGCCGCGTGCCCGTAGCCTGAAGGTGTCGGTGGAGAACTTCGAGAGTATCCACAACCACTCCGCCTGGGCTGAGCTGGAGTGGCAGCGGGAAGAGGAAGACAGACCACTTTCCCGGTGAGAGTCGGTACCCGCAACGGACAAGCTGGGTTAGACTAAAAGCGTGATACGCCATTTCCTCAGCCGCTGGTCCATGTCCTTGCTTGCCGGCGTGGTGTTTTTTGCCTTGGGAGTCAGTCTCTTTGCGATCTGGAGTAGCTATTCCGATGTAAGCGAGCAGATCGGCACCCGCGCGATGTGGCTGGGTCGTATTTCGAACCAGCAACATATGATCGCGGAAGCTGCGATCACGGGAACGGGCATTCTTCCGGAAGATTGTGCCAGCGTTGCACTTGAGGTGGAGGCGGCGCCCGCCGGTACGAAGGTGCACGCGGCGGCCACGGCGCTTAGCGACCGCTGTGCAGGCGCCCCCAACGAGCTCATCCGGGATCCCCAGCGTCTGACCAGCATCAACGACGCGGTCAGTACCCTCTCCACCGAGCTGCGCTCCGAAAATCGTCGCTACTCTGAAGTGGCTCGGAAGCAGTGGTTCAAGACCCTGATCGCTTTGGGAGCAACATCCGTTGCAACCACGATTTTTTTGAGTCTTTCTCTTCGGCAGACGAAGCTGCGACGTCTGGAGGAGGAGACCAACCACCGGATGCACCAGGAAGTCGAAGAACGTCATCGTGTTGCGGACGCGTTGAAACAAAGCGAAGAACGTCTTGCAACAACTCTTTTTTCGATTCGAGATGCAGTGATTGCCACCGACGAGCAGGGCAAGGTGGACCTGATGAACCCGGTGGCCGAGCGCCTCACCGGCTGGGAGCTGGATCAGGCCCGCGGTCGGGGCCTGGAGGAGGTGCTGATGATGGTGCAAGAAGGCACCAATCGCTCCACTGGGAATCCCTTCGAGCACATTTCCCGTGGCGGCGGCACCGAGCCTCGGCGTCAGGTCCGGGTTGTGGGGCGCGACGGCAGCTCTACGCCGGTAGAACGTACGGTTGCAGCGATGATGGGGCCGCGGTCCTTCCTGGGGATTGTGGTGGGCCTTCGGGATATGTCTGAGGAGCGCCGTGCCGCCGCTGATCTGGAACAGGTGCAGCGCGATTTCCGTCAGGTGATCGAGCGATCGCCAGACGGGGTGGCCATCCAGCGTGATGGTCTTCTGGTTTATGTAAATCTGGCGCTGACCACGCTCTTGGGCTATCGCTCCCGAGAGAGCCTCCTCGATCACCCCCTCCTGGATCTGGTGCACCCCGCCCAACGTGCCGATGCCCGCGGCCACCTGCGGGATCCGGACAACCAGACCCTCCCCGGTACTTCCCGCCTCCTCCGCTTTTTGAAGGCTTCGGGGGACGTCGTGGATCTGGAGCTTTCCCAGGGTGTCGGCGTTACTTTTGAGGGTGAGCGTGCGGTCCTCTTTGTCGCACGCGACGTGACCGCGCGGCAACGTATGACTCAGCGTCTGGTGCAGCTCGACCGCCTCTCCTCGGTGGGTAGCCTTGCCGGTGGGATTGTAAACCAGCTCAACAACCCGCTCGCGGTGGCTACCGTCGCCTTGCAGCAGGCTTTGGAGGAGCTGCCGCAGGAGGATCCCCGCCTCGTCGGGGTACGCCGGGGAGCGATAGAGGGGCTGAAGGCTGTGGATGCTATCGGTCACCTCGTTCAGGATCTGGAAGCATTTTCTGGGGCTGGCTCCCTTCGACCGGCACCGGTGGAGGTACGGCCGGTGGTGGATGGCTGCCTCCGCATCACCGCCGGGCAGCTGCGCCCACGGGCGACCTGTGTGGTCTCGGTGAACAGCACCCGCGCCATCTGGGGCAATGAGCACCACCTCCGCCACCTGCTGGTGAACCTGCTGATGTACACCAGCTCCCAGCTGGACGAGGCCTTGTTGGCGCAGAACCAAGTGCGCCTGGAGGTGGACGACAGCGTGGACTGGGTGCGGATCACCCTGACCGACAATGGCGCGGGCATGGGCCCCGAGGAGCTGGGGCATGTCTTCGACCCGCTCTACAATCCCTCGCGTGTCAGCCTCGCCCTCTGCCAGAGCCTGGTGTTGGAGCTGAACGGCACCATCGACGTGGACAGTGCACCCGGCCGGGGCACCCGGGTCACCCTCCGCCTGCCAGCCGCCGCCATGCCTGCCACCACCGCTCCCACTCCGCCCCTCCCCCCGGGCCGCCGCCCCCTGCGCATCCTGATCGTGGACGACGAGGAGAAGGTGGCCGAGGCTCTGCGTCGCCTTCTTCGCCCCCACAAGGTGGACATCCTCACTTCCGGGGCCGCAGCCCTGGAGAAGCTGACGCAGGACCCCGTGGACGTGATCATCTGCGACCTGATGATGGACGAGATGTCCGGTATGGATCTGTATGATGCACTACGGCTCCGTCAGCCGGCGCTGGCCGATCGGATGGTTTTTATGACCGGAGGCGCCTACACAAATCGCAGCCGCAGTTTTCTCGATATGGTTCCCAATGCCCGTCTGAACAAGCCCTTTCAGGCAGCGGCGATCCAGTCCATCCTCGCGACCTTTGCCACTCCCGAAGGTCCCGAACAGAGCACACAGAGTTAAGGGGTCTGTTTGCCAGGACGGGGACCGGTTAGCAGGATGGGGAGGTGGTGGTGGAACTTCGGGTACTCCAGGACGGAAAGCCGGTGCAGTCCGTTCCGATGGGGGAAGGTACGCTGACGTTGGGGCGTGGTCCGCAGAATGGCCTGTGTATCGCCGAGCCCTCGGTTTCCTGGCAGCATGCGGTGTTCTGGACGGAGCTGGGGCGCCCCTGGGTACGCGACACCGGCAGCTCGAACGGAACCTGGCTGGGGGAACAGCGTGTCCACGGCCCGATCCTTCTGAACCACGGAGATCAGCTCCGGGTCGGTCTCTCCACCTGGATCGAGGTCCATGCTCCCGAAAGTCGGGTGGATGTGCGGCGCTATTTCCTGGAGGATGTGGAAACCGGGGTGCGGGTTCCGCTACTCTCGGATCGCTTGAATATCGGCGGGGATCCGGATTCAAACCTGCGTATTCCGGGCGCACCACCGCTGGCGGCGGTACTGATCGTCCACCCCAACGCCGAGATCTGGCTGGGCGACGACGATGGCGAGCGCGCGCTGGAGGTAGGCGACACTTTTGGCGTCGCCGGGCGCTCCCTGCGGCTGGTCTTGGGTACCGGCACCCACGAGCCTACCTTCCAGGCCCGGAAACGGGATCGCTACCCCTATCGGCTGGAGGTCAACCTGGAAGGGGGAACCGGCCCCACCGCCACCCTGGAGCGACCGGGGGAAGAAAGCTACCGTGTGGACGCCGGAAATCGGGCGGTCCTCCTCTTTCTTCTGGCCCGTAAGCTGGAGCGGGATCGGAAGGCAAAGGTGGAGGACGACGAGGCGGGCTGGTGTGGGGATGATGAGGTACAAAGCGGAATTTGGGGGCGTGGTGGCGACGACAACAAGCTGCATGTCCTGATCCACCGTGTTCGCGCCGAACTGAAAAAAGCTGGTTTTGATCCTTGGTTTATCGAAAAACGACACCGCTATCTGCGGGTGCGGGTTTCTGAGGTGGCGGTCCGTTGACCGAAAGACCCGGGTTGCCCGAGCTGATCGGCGGGCGCTATGAGGTCCGCGACCACATCGGCTCGGGGGGGGCGGCGACCGTCTACCACGTCTATGACCCTGTCCTCCGGATAGACCGCGCGTTGAAGCTGCTTCATGGGCAGACCGGCCCGCACCAGCAGGCCCGTCTGGAGCAGGAGGCGCGGATCATGGTCCGGCTGGATCATCCCCATGTTTTGCGGGTGTTTGAGCTGGGGATCGAGCAGGGGCGCAGTTTTGTAGTGATGGAGCTGGCCGACGCATCGCTGCAGGACCGCCTGGACAAAGAAGGGCCCCTCCCCCCGTCGGAAGTGGTCAATATTGGTATTCAGGTTCTATCAGCGTTGTCCGCCGCACATACTGCGGGTGTGATTCACCGGGATATCAAGCCCCACAACCTGCTCTTGTGCGGGGGGCGGGTGGTGCTGGCGGACTTTGGCATTGCATCCGTCGCCGAAAATCGGGGCGTCCAGACGCGCACCGGCATGATGATGGGCTCGCTGGCCTATATGCCACCCGAACAACGTCTGGATGCACGTTCGGCGGGGCCGCGATCCGATCTCTACGCCGTCGGCAGCACGCTCTATGCACTGCTCACCGGGGGAAACCCGGTGGATCTCTTCGCGGCGCCCCCCTCCTCTCCCCGCTGGTTGGGCATTCCCCCTCCCCTTCAGACCATTCTGCAGCGTGCCTGTGCCTACGAGCCCAGCGACCGCTACCCCGACGCGGCGGCGATGGCCGCGGCCCTGAAGGAGGCTGCCCCCCAGGTGGGCGAGCTGCCTGCCGTAGCCTGGCCGGAGGTCCCACCCACCGATTCCCTTCCTCGCCAGCCTACTTCCATCGTGGTGCCTCCCCTTTCGGAGCGGGGGGACCGGCGGCGCTGGTGGCCCATGCTGGTCCTGCTCGCCTTGTTATCCCTCCCTTTTTTAGGAGAGGAGGAACCGGTGGTGGTGCTGCCCAGCCCGACCCCGCCTCCCACTACCCCGTTGGCAGAGGCCCCCGAAGCGGCTCCCCCGCCTCTTCCGGTATCGGTTGAGCCTGTGAAGAGCACTACAAAAAAATCTGCGAATTCGGTAAGCTGTACACCACCCTCGACCTTTCAGGGCTCCTGGGATCTGGCCTGTGGCATCGGGTCCGGTAGGCTGCTCCTGGGGGAAAAAGAATGGTCGGTGACGATGAATGGCGAAACGCAGCCGTTCCGGACGGAGATGGAGGGAGGGGCGCTCCGACTCTGGCTTGGAAATTCTAATAGAACAAGCTACATCTTCAACACGCCCAAAGATGGCCGCTATTTCGACGGCGGTGGATTTGCGCAATGTGGGTTAACGCCAAGCGTTTTCGGAACGTGGTCCGGGAGCTATGGGGCCTTTAATGCCAGCATGTCCTTAAAGATGGGGGGAGGAGGTCAGGTGAAGGGCTCTATCTTCGTCACCACCCGACGCGGAGGCAGCGATGATAGTGCGGGCAGTGCCTCAAAAAATGAGGTACAAGGTAGCTTTGACCCGGGCACGGGGCTCTTGCGCTTGGAAGATTCCTGTGACGGGGTGCCAGCCTCGCGTTCAGACTGTGGTCGCTATTTGGCTCAGGTCAACGGCGCCCGCATGAATGGTACCTTGACCCCCAACAAGGGCCCAAAAACTTCATTTTCTTTGGTTCTTCGTTGATTTTTTTTCTTTCTCTTGCGCTGGCCGAGCCCCTGCCCTGGGCCTTTTCCGCCGGTGTACATGCGACGGCGGTCCCCGCCGAAGGGAGCATCTTGCCTGGTTTTGGCTTCCAGGGGACGATGAACTGGCGGGCATCCAAGGTGCTCTGGCCTGGTTTTCAGGCGATGATCGACCCTTTTCCCCGGACAACCTTTGCGGGCGGACCGACGGTGCGCCTGTACCTGCCGCGGTCCCCCGTCTGGGTGGAGCTGCTGGGGGGAGTGGCCTGGGAACACAACATCAAGGCGCAGTTGGGGGGAGGCTTTGGTGCTGATCTTTTACTGACCCAACGTGTTGGCATCCGTGTGCAGGCGGACTGGATGTTGTTGGGCAACCAGCCCCTGGCCTTGGTGTCGGTGGGGGCCTTGCTGCATTCGGCGCCGATGCGACCGGTAGAAGCTCCCTCTTTCCCCGTACCCACAGTCCTGCCTGCGTCTGAGCCTCCGGCCACGCCCGCAGTGGCGCCGCCAGCCGCTCCAGACCCGGCGCCCTCCCCGACTCCGCCCGCCCTTCCCACCTCTGAAATCCTCCCCGCCGGCGCACGTCTATGGGTGCCTCATCCGGTCTGTCGCTGGATCGACGCTTCTGAAGCAGATTTATACCCAGGTGCCACGGTGCGTGTGGAGGCGCCGGGCTACCTTCCGGCCAGCGTGACCCTGCCGGGTAGCCTGAGCCTGAGCCCGGCCCCCGCCCAAGGGACGTTGATGGTGGTGGCCTGGCCTGGCGATCGCCTGAAGGTTGGGGCCGTAGATCTGCGGCCGAGTGCCGATGGGGTTGCGATGCTTTCCGTGCCGGTGGGCACGATCGAGGTAGAAGTAACGGGCGGAGGGCGTAGCGAAATTCTCGAAGCGGCAGTGGTCAATGGTCAGGCCACCTGGGTTCGCAGTCACCCACCCGTCCCTGTCTATGTCCTCTTCGAGCTGGGAAGTGCGGAGGTGGGTGGCCGGCAGTTCGGCCGGTTGGAGAACCTGCAAGCCCTGGCAGCGGACTGGCACTTTGATATTGTGGGTTCTTACTCGTCCGATGGTAACCTTGAACAAAATATGATACTGGCCAGGGCCCGTGCACAAGCGGTGTACGACCTGCTGGTCCGCCAGGGTTTTCCGGCCGACCACCTGCATATCCTCGATCCTCTACCTCCCACCCCCAATACCTCGCCCGATGCCGCCCGCAGCGCACGGGTGATCCCACGCCGGGAGCTGCCATGATCCTCGGCCTCCTCTCTATACTTTGGGCGGATCAGCTTCGGGTGGTTCGGGCCGGGGACACGGTGGAGTCCCTGGCGGGTCCTTCCGCTGATCAGGTGCGGCAGAACAATGGGCTGGCGCCCGGCGAACAACCTGGCGTAGGAACGGTACTGCGCCTGCCGGGGGGAACGGACAGCGCGGGTCTGGTGCTTTCCCTCACCGGCACCGGTACGCTGGGCGCAGGCGGAACAGCCTTGGTGCTGGGCCAACAATTGCCACCCGGCAGCCTGGTGTGTACCGGGGCCGACTCCTTTCTGACCCTGCGGCTGGCGACGTCGGACAGCGGCGGCACACACGACGAGGTGACGCTGTTGGGGGGCACCTGTGTAAGCCTGACCGGCTCCACTGGCCTTGGCCAACAACGTAGCACGCTCCTCGATCTTCAGCGGGGATACCTCTCGGTGCGGCCCACCTTGCGCGATCCTGGCCGGGTGGCGGTTCGTACCGCCGATGGGCTTACTGTGGGGGATGAAGGTGGTTTTCGGGTGGCAGTGGAGGACGCGGGGTATACCAGAACGGAGGCCCTCTATCGGCCGGTGGCGGTGATCGGGGCCGGGGTGGAGCAGCCGCTGCAGGCCGGTGAGGGAGCACGGGTCAAGAAAGGCCAGGCCCCTACCCGGCCGGTTGTCCTTCCCACACCCGGAAGTCCGGAAGCCCCAGCCGACGAAGCTGCTTTCCGACGCCCGGACTTTTATTGGCGCCCGGTGGAGCGCGCCTTGGGCTACCGGGTGGAATTGGCGTCGGATGCTGAGTTTCAGTCGATGCTTCTTATGCGTGATGTACCAGGTTCTCCCTGGCTTCCACCCTATCTGATGCTGCCCTATCAGGTGGAGCGGCTGTACTGGCGCGTCAGCTCCTATGATCGGAACGGCTACTACGGGGTGCCTTCAGAGGCGCATCGCCTGAACTTTCCCGAGGGGATGCGCCCATGATCCTCGCCTTGGTCAGTCTTTTATTTGCGACGGTACCTGGGGATCCGGACTATGTGCCGCCCGGTCTGGGTGCGGAGCTGTACCGTCCGGAATGGGGCTGTGCATCCATGGGAGTGGTCTGCCCGAATCCCGAGGGGAAATGGGCCACCGGCGCAACCCTGAGCTGGGCCAACCGCCCGGTGATCTACACCAAGGGTGCCCGGGAAGTGGCGGTGATCGACCAGCTGCTGGACTTGCAGCTTGGGGCGGGTGCTCGTTTCGGGCCTTTCTGGTTGGATGTGAATGTTCCGACCGTTCTTTTTCTCAGCAGCGACTACGCGGAGCCGGTGTTTTTGCGCTTGGGGGATCCCTCGCTGCAGGGGCGCCTTGGGGGCGAGCTGGTGGACGGGCTTACGGCGGGGGTCTACGGGCGCCTGGTGGTGCCTACCGGCTCGGACCGCCTTGGGCTGGGGGAAGAGGGCCTTTCGGGCCGGGTCGGGCTGTCTGCAGCCCTGCAGCCCGGGCCCCTGAAGGTGGAGCTCGGGAGCTACGTCCTTTTACGTAAGCATCGCTACGAAAATGACCTTTGGGTTGGGGATATGGTTGGCTTTCAAGGTTCAGTTTCGCTGGATCTGCCTCTTCGTCCAGAAGTGGAAACCTGGCTGGAGCTGGGGCCGGCGCGGGCACTGGCGGCCGGGACGGCCCGCGGAGAAGTGTTGGCGAGCCTGAGCTGGCGCGGGTGGACTATCGGTGCCGGAGCGGGAGTTTTGCCGGGACCTGGCACACCGGCGTGGCGGATAGTGTTGCGCGGAAGCTTGGGGTCAAAGAAACCCTGAGCGGGGCATGTCGGCCGGGAATACAGATGCTTCTCGACGCATGGCTGCACATCGGATAGGCTCCCTTATAGATTTTCCTCAAGTTTTACAAGCGCACATCCGTAAGGATGCCGTAAGGGCGCTCTCGAGTCCGCTCCGACACAATTCCTTCGAAGGAAGAGCCGCAGATGTACAAAAGCCCACTCCTTGCTCTCTGCCTCGGGTTGTCCCTCCCCGCCTACGCCTCCCAGGTGATCACCGGTGACAATATTTCCATTAACTATAATAGTAATGGACTCTGGGTCAACTCCGCCACCAGCTCGGGGCTGCAAATCAGCGACGATGGCGTGAATTACAGCGACATCACCTTCCCCGGTGTTGCAATCCAGTCCATCGGTGTGGAGTATGCGGTCGGCGCCAGCCAATTTGCCTACCAGGGCTCCGTCGCCAGCGCGAGCTGGACCACCACCCAGGAACAGAACCTGAGCTCCGGAAACACCCGATCCGGCGCGTACAGCTACACCATGGGCAACCTCCGCGTGGTCCGCACCGATAGCTGGGACGTAGATGGTAAGGCGATCCGAATCAATTGGACGCTGACCAACGTCGGCGGTAGTACCATGAGCAATGTGCGGCTGGTTTACCTGATGGATGCGGATGTGGACTACACCGTCTACAACGCGGCCCAGGGCTCTACCTCCATGGAGACCTTCAACGACTACCTCGATGCCAACGGCGACGGGACCAAGGACTGGGTAGAGAGTGTGGGTGTCTTTTCCGGCTGGACGGCGGGCTACGGCTTGTGTAGCACCACCAAGGCCTCCGGCGGCCACACCCTGAATGCCTCGGCCGACACCGACACCGCCCTGGCCGATGGCGGAGGTGCGCAGGGTGATCTGGCCATGCACTCCAAATATGTGGTTGGAACCCTCCTTCCCGGCGGGGTGTCGAGCTTTGGCATGGTTTTTGCTTGGGGCACCAGCGCTACAGAGGCCCGCAAAAACTACGGGCGCGAGGCGGCGCAGGCCTGTGGTACCTGTGACTGGGATCGGGATGGCGAGCAGGCGGTGTTCTGCGGTGGGGCGGACTGCGACGACGGGGATCCTGCCATCAATACCGCGGCCACCGAGGTCTGCGACAACGTTGACAACGACTGCAGCGGTGCTGTGGACGACAACGCGGTGGACGCGCCCACCTGGTATGCCGATAGTGATGGCGATACCTACGGAAACGCATCCTCCACCACCGAGCAGTGCTTCACGGCTCCCTCCGGCTACGTCGCCGACAACACCGATTGCAACGACAGTGTGGCGTCCATCCATCCCAATGCGACGGAGAGCTGCAACGGCGTAGACGATGACTGCGATGGCAGCACCGACGAGTCGGGCTCGGTGGGAGAGACGCGTTGGTATCGGGATAGTGATGGAGATACCTATGGTTCCTCTACCAGCCAGCTCGCCTGCAACCAGCCTACCGGCTACGTCTCCCGTACCAGCGACTGCAACG
>CAITDR010000023.1 GCA_903891165.1 uncultured Pseudomonadota bacterium | reverse complement strand
GGGTAGGCCGCGCCTTCCTTGAGAAGCAGGGCGTTACAGCATTTCGGCAGCAACGCCTTTAATTCCGCATCGGTCAGGCTCTGCCCCTCGGTCAGCGCCACCGAGCCGGGGAAGACCCAGCCCAGGACCCGCCCGTTGCTATCCACGGTGTTGGCGACCACCACAATTTCCACGTTGTCCGAAAATTTTTCGGTGCGTAGCTCCGTACCCACCCGCACCCGTTGCAGGTAGCCCCAGCTGTGCCAGTCGGCCGCGGTGACCGTGACTCCCAACAAACCCAGCAGGGAATTTGCGGCGGCCCGGCTGAGATCTCGGCGTTGTTCATGGTTTCCGGCCGAGGGTTTGGGGACTGCAGGGTTGGCTACTCCCGCCGGTCGGTTTTCAGCCACCGCAGGCTGGTAGTGGGTCTCCAGGGCGTCGATGCCCTGCAGGCGCACCGACACCGCGTTGTTTTTGTCCGCTTCGAAGGCAATGGAACCCGGGTTACCACCGGTATCGGGCAGGGCGGCCATCGCGGCAACGTCCTGCGGCTTGAAGGCGACCGTGTCGCCATCTGGTTTGAATCCTACAGCATACAGGTTTCCGCGAAAAACACGAAAAGATTGTGGCATTCTCGCCTCCGGTGACCCAGCATAGTACGGACTGGTGGGCTGTGAAGTGGGTATAGCTAACTCTTCCCAACATCGCATCTCTCTCCACACTGATCCAAGTCACCCTCTGTGCCGTCCGCTGGCCGACGCAGGCGGGCCGAGATAGCCGGGGGGGGCTTTCCTGGATCTACCTTGCTTCCTCCCTCACCACCCGTTGCGTATCCATGAGCCGCCTGCGCTTTCAGATCGAGGCAGAGGCCACCGGAAGCCGAGCGCGCGCCGGTCGTTTTGCCGCCCTGCATGGCGAGGTGCAGACCCCCGTGTTTATGCCGGTTGGAACGCGGGCCACCGTGCGTGGCCAGACAGTGGAGACCCTGGAGGAGGCCGGGTCACAGGTGGTGCTCGCGAACACCTACCACCTGCTTCTCCGGCCGGGACCGGAGATTTTTCGGCAATTTGGGGGCATTCACCGCTTCATGAACTGGAAGCGACCGGTGCTCACCGACTCGGGGGGCTTCCAGATCTTTTGTTTGCCTCATGCTCGAAAGATGCAAGAAGAAGGTGCATCCTTTCAGAGCTACCTGGATGGAAGGCGGATCCTGCTGAGCCCCGAGCTGTCCATCGACATGCAGAAGGCCATTGGCAGCGACATCATGATGGTCCTGGACCAGTGTATCCCCTCGACCGCAGAGCGTACCGAGGCGGAAGCGGCGATGCACCTGACCCATCGCTGGGCCCTACGCAGCCTCGCTGCCCGTGAAGACTCTCCGCAGGCGCTTTTTGCGATCACCCAGGGGGCCTGTTTTGAAGATCTCCGCAAACAGAGTGCGGAAACCTTGTGCGCGCTGCCCTTCGACGGTTTTGCAATCGGCGGGCTGGCTGTGGGAGAAAGTAAGTCCCAACGGGAGGATATGACCGAACATGCCACGGCACTCCTACCGCGGACCCTGCCCCGCTACCTGATGGGCGTCGGGATGCCGATCGACTTGCTGGAGGCGGTGCACCGGGGAGTGGATATGTTCGACTGCATCATCCCCAATGCGCTGGCGCAGCAGGGGGTGGTCTTCACCTCTACCGGAAAGATGGAGCTACGTCGAGGGGTTTTCCGGGATCGGGAAGAGGTGCTCGATGTTGACTGTCCCTGTCCTACCTGTAAAAATTACTCGCGGGCCTACCTGCACCACCTGATCAAAAGTGGCGAGGTACTGGCCTGGCAATTGCTGGGCAACCACAACCTGCACTACTACCACCGTCTGATGGCGGAGATGCGCACTGCCATCCTGAACGATAGCTTTGCCGCCTACTATCGTGAAAAACGGGTGGAGCTGGAGGCAAGGGAGCCCACCCACCCCATTCACCCGCCTATCGCCAGGCGCCGCACGCAGAAACATGCCCTGCAGCTGGGGGACTACGAGGTACAGCTGTCGCCGGAGGGCTACGGTGCGATCCGGCAGATCTCCTCCGGCGAGGTCATGCACTCGGTGAACCAGCCGGAAGAGGAGGCCCAACGCCTGTATGTGCAGCAGTCTCGATTGCAGGAGCGCCTGTTGGAGGAGGGGGAGCCGCTGGTGATCTGGGATGTGGGACTTGGGGCCGCCACGAACGCCATGGCGGCCATTTCGGCGGTCCCGACCGAGCAGCGTCGGAAGCTGCACATGATCAGCTTCGAAAACAACCTGGACTCGTTGCGTCTTGCCTTGCGACATCCGCTCTACTTTGCCCACCTCCGCCACGCGGCACCGAACGCCATCCTGAAGCAAAAACATTGGGAGTCCAAGGATGGGAAGGTCACCTGGGAGCTTCGGGAGGGTGATTTTGCCGAAACTATGATGGGGGCGGCCGCGCCGGATCTGATCTTCTACGACCCCTTCTCCTTCAAGGCCGACTCGGCACTGTGGACCCCGGCCTTTTTTGAACGCCTGCGCGGACACTGCGGTGAAAAATCTACGGAGCTTTTCACCTATTCGGCATCCACTGCTGTTAGGGCATCGCTGTTGGTCGCGGGCTTTTTTGTGGGGAAGGGAGTGGGTACCGGCCCCAAGGCCGATACGACGGTCGCCTTCACTCGGTTAATCGCCGCCGTGGAGCGTTTTGTATTGTTGGATACCGAATGGTTGCGCCGGTGGGAGCGGAGTGGAGCCCGGGTTCCACCCTCCGTCCTGGCCGGTTCTACCGAAGGTATCACGGTTTTTGAGCGTTCGGTCCGTTGCCATCCCCAATTTGTACCCGGGCCCGTTGGGGCATGAGTGCATCGCGGGATGTGCGTCCGGGGAGGCCTGATCTTGCCGTTGCGGCGGCGCACGGAGCCTGTGGACCCCACAGCGTCGCGGTGGGGATGATAGGATAGGGCCGAGGTTTTACCCCGCGTGCCCAAGAACTCCGCCCCGCCCCAGACCCCGGCACTGCCCCAGACCCTGGACGGTGGCCGCTACCGTATCGAGGGGGTGATCGGCAACGGCGGCAGCGCCATCGTGCTGTTGGCGGTGGATACACGTATGGGCGTACATCGGGCGATCAAGCTGATGTTACCGGAAATTGCTGCCTCGGCGCAGCGCCGCTCGCGGCTGAAGGCAGAAGCCCAGGCGCAGGCTGGCCTGAAGCACCCCAATGTGCTGATGGTCCACGACGCGGTGGAGGACAGGCAGGGGGTCTACCTGGTGATGGAGCTGGCGGAGGCCGACAGCCTGAGCGAGCGACTCTACAAGGAAGGCCCGCTGAGCCCGCGGGAAGTGGTCGAAGTGGGCATTGCGATCGGCGGCGCGCTGGGCGTGGCCCACGACGAGGGCATGGTCCATCGGGACATCAAGCCGGGGAACATCCTGGTGGATCGCCACGGGGTCTACAAGCTCGCCGACTTCGGCATCGCCCACGCCAAGGGGCGCCAGGGCCTGACCCACCACGGGATGGTGATGGGCACGCTCTCCTTTATGCCTCCCGAGCAGCGTGCGGACAGTAGCAATGCGGATCCGCGCTCGGACACCTATGCCTTCGGGGTGACCCTGTACGCCCTGCTGGTGGGAGAGGAGTCCTCCAGCCTGCACAACCAGGAGGCATGGCCCGAGGCATTTGCCAAGGTTCCTCCGTTGCTGGCCCCGATCATCCAGCGGGCGACCCGCTTTAACCCGGAAGATCGGTATCCCAGAGTACAGGATATGGTGGCCGATCTGCAGCGGGTGCGGGAGGTGATGGAGCAGCGTGGCGAGCGGCTGCCCGCTTTCCGTCCACCGCCGCTCCGTCCGCTGGTGCAGCCCACTTTTGTAAGTCCTGCGGCCTCGGTCCCTCCCGCCCTGCCGCCACCCGCCCGGCCGAAGTTGCCCTGGGTGTTGGGCTTTCTGGCGGTCACCGTGGTCTTTTGGGCGGTTGCGGCGCTGATCGGCGGGGTGTTGTGGCGGACGGTGGGAGATGGAGAGCTGCCCGGGTGGATGCCGGGAGGTAGTGTGGCCGAGAGTCCGGTAGAGAAATCGCCCGTCTTGGCTGGATCGGAGCCAGGAAAGGGGCCGCCGACGGTGAACGCCTCCAGCCCGGCTGCGGGAGGTACGGGGCCGTCGTCGGGGCCGCCCGCCACGCCACCGGCTGGCGGCGTGGCGGTCAATCCTGCCGTTGCGCCGAGATCAGCCGAAACAGCCTCTTCTAAGCCAGCTTCAGGGGCAGACCAGCGGCCCAAAGCCACGTCGAAGCTGCCCGCCGATCTGAGCGCTCCCGCCGACCCCAAGCCTCCGGCCGGTGGAGAAAAGCCCTCTACGGGGCCGATTATCATTCTTGCCCCGGACAGCCCGGCGCCCAAGGTGGGGGAGTCCAAGGTGACGGCGGGCACGCCCGCCGCTGCCGATCAACCCACCGGCACGGTCACGGTGCGCACCGTGCCCAGCGGGGCCACCGTCCAGCTGGCAGGAAAGACACTTCGGCCGGGGCCAAACGGAGGCTACGTGTTGCCCGCCGGCAGCCACAGCCTGACCCTGGTCAGCCCTTCCGGGGAGAAAGAGCCTCGTGCAGTTTTTGTACGCGCCGGTGAAAGTGTAGCGCTTTGCTATAACTTTGATACAAACAGTTCATGTTCGGGCAGCCCGTGATCCTTCTCCTTTCCTGGTCCGCTTTTGCGGGAATTCCTCTGGTTTACGACACCACCCTGCCCAACGAGGTGCTGGAGCAGGCCGCCGCCCGTACCGGCCTGCCGGCCTCCCAGTTTGATCTGGTGACGTTGGAGAGCCTGTTGAAGGGGCCGCCACGGGTGCTGGGCAGCGCGGTTCTGCGCCACTGTTCGGGCAACCCGACGCGGGCGGCAGAGCTTTTGGGACATGCGGTGCGGGGAGAAGCCGCATGGCAGGCTTCAGATGTGGCCCTGGCGATGGACGAGCTGGATCTGGGTATCGGGGGGCTGGGCTGTCTTTCGGAGCGTGTGGATCCCGCGGTGGCGGCCCGGATGTTTTTGTTGAGAGGTGGGCTTTTGGCCCGGGCAGGGGAGAAGGAGGAGGCGGCCGCCGAGCTGCGCACTGCAGTGTCGCTGGGGGCGCCATCGAGCTGGCCGGCGGACCTGCCCTCCGAGGGGAAGCCCATTTTTGAGGATGTGCAGGTGGAGATCTTCCGCGTGCAGTTGTGGATTGCGCCCGCCGGAGAGGGGGGGATCCCGGCGGTGGACGGACAGAATGTGGCCGAGGTGGTTCTGCTTCGCGCTGGCTTGCACCTGCTGCAGATGCCCAGCACGGCGGGGTTGCGCTCCGCCTGGCTGACCCTGGACGGGGAGTCCTTCCTGGTGCTTCCTGGCAATTTTCGCCGCCCGATCCTGGAGCGACTCTCCGACCCCGCCGGGCAGGAGGGGGTGGAGGCCCTGATAGAGGCCGGTCTCGGGCACACGGCGGCCTATGTTGCGGAGGCTGGCGCGCTCTATCTGTTGAGCCCCGAGGAGCAGGGGCTTTCCACCACGGTACTGGTTGCGCCGCCGCCTCCTCCAGTGCAGCCTGAGAAAAAGCCGAAGAAGGGCAAAAAATCAAAGAACCCTTGATTTGTCAAGGGTTCTTTGTGGACCGGTTGGCGGTGCAGGAGTGGAGACGACCCCCCTAAAATAGTGCCAGACCCACCGTAAAGGAAAGGGTCGCCTGGATCAGCGGGAAGCTGCCCTTGGTGTCCTCGTCCCAGTCGGACAGGTGGATCATTCCGTACTGGCCGATGCCCATTTCCACCCGGGTGTACAAGGGGCCACTTTCGGTGTACATGCCGATCCGACCGGAAATCCCTTGACGTGTCAAGGGTCGGGTCCAGCCCAGCGTGTCCAACTGGTGG
>CAITDR010000022.1 GCA_903891165.1 uncultured Pseudomonadota bacterium | reverse complement strand
GCGACCGCCGTCGGTACTGCCATTGCGGTTGCCACGAAAAATCTCAAAGAGCTCACCGCCCCCTCCCGGATCCTGATCCTGGTGACGGATGGTAAATCAAATGCTGGCACGGTTGCGCCGGTGGAGGCGGCGCGCGCGGCGGCCGCGCTGGGCATCCGCATCTACACCATCGGGGTGGGCGCCACCTCAGGCCGTGGGCTCCTGGGACTGTTGGGCGGGGGCGGCGCCGATGTGGACGAGCCCACCCTTCGCCAGATCGCCGATCTCACCGGCGGTCGCTACTACCGGGCCACCGATGCCCAGGCGCTCTCCCAGGTCTATACCGAGATCAACAGCCTGGAGAAAAGTACGGCCAAGGTCAAAGAGTACACAGACCCGGAGGAGCTCTACTTGCGGTACCTGCTGCCCGCTCTGGCCTGCAGCTTGCTTGGGGTCCTCTTGTCTAACTCATGGTTGCGGAGGCTTCCATGAATCTGGCTCATGCTTCGCTGCTGCCATTATTGTTGGTTCTTCCATTGGTTTTTGTGCTGATTGGGTGGGGGGCGCGGCAGCGGCAGCTTCTGCTGACCCGTCTGCTCTCTCCGGAAATGCAGGCCCAGCTCATCGATGGCGGGGTGGCATGGCGTCGAAGGGCACAGGCCTGGCTCTCCGCGATATCCCTCACTTTTCTCCTCCTGGCGGCGATCGGCCCTCAGTGGGGTTTTGAGTGGATCCAACAGCGGATGGAGGGCGTTACGATTGTGGTTCTGCTGGATGCCAGCCGCTCGATGGATGCGACGGACCAGAGCCCTTCGCGGATGGATCTGGCCCGTCGGAAGCTGATCGATTTTTCCAATCTTCTGCGTGGGGATGCTGTTGGGCTGGTGCTTTTTGCCGGGGGTGCCTACACCCGCCTGCCACCCACCGTGGACTATCGTAGCTTCCGCTGGGCGCTGGGCGACAGCTCGACGGACACTCTCCGCGCTCAGGGGACGGCACTTTCTGGTGCCTTTGACATCGCTCTCAAGATGCTCCAGCGTGCGGAAGGCAGTGGCAAGGCGATTCTTCTGGTGAGCGACGGCGAGTTCCACGACGAAGAGGCGCCGCTGCAGGCCTCCGTGGCGCAGCTGGCCCAGGCGGGCATTCGCATCTACGCCCTGGGGGTTGGAACCGAGGAGGGAGCGCCCATTCCCCTGCCCGAGGGGGGATTCAAGGAGGATGCCTCGGGGAACGTGGTGGTCTCCAAGGCCGCCCCGGCTCGGCTTCGGGACCTTGCCGCCGCAACGGGAGGGGCCTATGTGCAGGCGGTGGCCTCGGAGGAGGACGTGACGATGCTCTATGAGGGGGAAATCCGTGGGAAATTGCAGGCACAGCAGCGGGGGGTCCGCGATCTGAAGCGCTGGCATGAGCGCTACCAGTGGCCGCTGGCTTTGGCTTTTTTTGCGGCGGTGCTCTCTGCCTTTTTGGGCATCCGTCCGGGAGCTTTTTCACTCCGGCGCTCGGGGCTGACCACACTCCTGCTCTTGGGGCTGCTTCTGCCGACTTCGGCCCAGGCGGGAGCTGCTTCGGATGGACTGACCGCCTTTAAGGCGCAGCGTTGGGAAGAGGCCATCCCACTTCTGGGGCAGGCTCGTGTGGAGGATCCCGCAGATACCCAGGTTGCCCGCGCCCTTGCCGAGTCCCTCTATCGGGCGGGCCGCTACCGCGAGGCCGAGCAGGTCTACCGTTCCCTGGCCAGTCAGGCCGTCAATCCCAAGGAAAAGGCAGCCTGGGACTACAATGCGGGCCGATCTGCCTATCAGGGCGGTCGCTTGAACGAGTCCCTCCAGGCCTTTACTCAGGCGGCCAAGGAGGATCCCGAGCTGGCCGCCGCCGCCCACAACGCCGAAGTGGTTCAAAAGGAGCTCCAGCTCCGCCTCCAGCAACAGCCTCCGCCCGAGCAGCAGCCGCAGGATCCCCAGGATCAAGGTGGTGAGGATCAGCAGCAGCAGGCCGGTGAGCAGGGGGATCAGCCCCAGGACCCCCAACAGAGCCAGCCTGGAGACAAGGGTCAGCAGGGCCAGCCCAAGCAGGATCCCACCGCCCAGCAGGGGGATCCCCAGAACAGCCCGGATGGAAGCCGAGAAGCAGCGCCACCCCCGCCGCAGGGGGAGCCCGGATCGCAGCCCCCCCAAGAGGGGGAGGGGGAGCCGGCCCAGATAGCCGAAGGGGAGGGGACAGCTGGAGAGGAAGTCCGCGAAGATCCCGATAAAATGACTGCTGAGCAGGCTGCGCGCCTGGTGGACGGTGTGCAGGAGGGGCGCCCCCAGGTGGTGGTCACCGGTGCGGCCCAGGGGAAGGACTGGTGATGCTACTCTGGATTGCAACTGTACAGGCAGCAAGTCTTCAATTGCAGTTGGAACGTCGTGAGCTGGTGGAGGGCCAGACCATGACGGCCCAGCTGGTCCTCACCGATGCCACGGTCGCTGCGCCCCCGGAGATTTCGGTGCCCGATGGCCTCCAGCTGCGATTTGCGGGCCAGAAAGTCAGCAGCTTTATCAACAATTTCCGAAGCTCTCAGGCGCTGATCTTCAGCTACGAGCTGGTGGCGCTGCGTCCGGGCAGCTACACGCTGGGGCCAGTGCAGGTGGAGAGCTCGGTGGGCAAGCTGAAGGCGGCGGCCGTCAGCCTCCAGGTCAGCGCCCGCAGTTCTTCGGAAAGGCTCGTGGCCACCCTGGGGGAGGGCGACAGCTACGAGGGCCAGGTAAGGGTCTACCAGCTCCATTTTGAAACCGCCCGCCCCTTGGTGGATGCGGTCTGGTCCCCGCCGGAGGCCCCGGGCTTCTCGCCCGAGGCAGCGGTGGAGCCAATGCAGGCCAAGGACAGCCGTGTAGACGGAGGAACAACCCTCGCTATCCATGACTTGTATTTTCCCATACGTTTTGCTGCGGCGGGCAAGCGGGTGGTCCCCGGCGGTGTCTTGCAGGCCCGTTTTGCACTCGCACGTTCCCGTCAGCGCCAGCCTTTTTTTGGACTGGATCGTTTTGGCGATGTCCAGGAGGAGATTTTTTCTGCCGAGCCGCTCCCGGTGGTGGTGAAAGCGCTCCCCACCGAGGGGCGGCCTGCCGATTTTTCGGGCTTTATTGGTCAACTTTCGTTGAGTGCCGTCGCCTCGGCCACGCAGCTATCGGTGGGCGACACGGTGACGATCCAGCTCAATCTGAGCGGCAATGCGCCGCTGGCGGGTATCAAGCTGCCGGCCTTGCAGGGCAGCGGCTTCAAGGTCTACGACGACCAACCGGTGGCGGAGGCAAAGCTGGTGGCCGGCCAGATCGTCGCGACCGCCTCCTACAAACGTGCGGTGGTGGCGCAGCAGCCCGGTACCCTCGAAATCCCTTCGGTATCCCTCTCCTATTTCGATCCGATCACCGGAGCCTACCAAAATGTCCGCAGCGCGCCCATCCTCCTGAATGTGAGCGGCACCGCCTCCTCCGCTCAGGTGGCCTCCTTTGCCGAAAAGCCGCCCGCGGCGACGGAAGTGGATGTTTTGGGGGAAGACATTCTTCCACTTCGTACCGCGACACTTCCTTCCGCTTCCCCTACCGGAAGCTGGGCGTGGATCCTACTGATTCCCGGTGCGGGCCTGCTGCTTGCCGAGCTCCTGCCGCATCTGCGGCCCCGCCCCCGCGAGGTCGTAGCCACACCCACGCTTAGCCTCGACAACCTTCCCGCACAGCCGGAGGCTCGCTTGGCCGCGTTGGACCTGATCTTCCGCCAAGCTATTGCCCGTCGCCTGGGAACTCCGGAGGAGAACCTGCGCCGGGAGCAGCTGGGTGCCTTGGGAGAGCATGCGGCGGCCGCCGAGCAGGTCTACCGTGCCCTGGAGGCGGCGCGCTACCGTGGCGACAGTCCCGACGGTCTTGAAGCCTCCGTCCGGCGGATTGTGGAGCAACTCCAATGATTTTGTTGTTATGCTCCCTCCTCTACGCATCCCCTGCAGAAAGCTGGACCCAGGCGGCGGAAGCCGCAGCCCGTGGGGACTATGGCGCCGCCGCGACCCAGTATCGGGAGCTGTTGCAGCAGAATGTGATCCACGAAGATATCTACTATAACCTGGGGAATAGCCTCTATCGCCAGAATCAGCTTGGCGAGGCGGTGCTGGCCTGGCGGCGTGCCGCGGTGCTCGCCCCCCGCGACCCCGACATCCAGGCAAACCTTGCCTTTGCCCGGCGGAAATTACGTGATGACCTGGCGCCCGTGGACAACAGTCCGTGGTTTGCCCCCTGGCAGAGCTTTTTGAGCGTGGGCGAGGGCTGCTATCTCGGGGCGGCACTGATGGGGGCGGGGCTGGTCATTTTGGGCCTCCGTCGCCGCCTTCCCGGCAGCCCGGAGGCGCCAGCGGCTCTGCTCTTTGCGCTAGGTACTCTGGTCTGGGGGGGCGCACTGCTCCAGGATCGACGTTCGGACGCGGGTGTAGTTTTAGCGGAGGAAGTGAGTGTATCTTCCGAGCTTTCTGGCGGTGTGGAGCTCTTTCGCCTGCACCTGGGGGCGGAGGTGGAGCTGGGGGAGCGGGTGGGAGGCTACTGCCTGATCCGCCTGCCCGATGGCCGCAAGGGCTGGGTGCTGGAGGACAAGCTCGGGTCTGTGGATCCACGGGCCCCCTTTCCGGCGGGTGCAAATCGGGCGGCGCCGGGATAGCCCCTTCGCTTCCGGGAGTTGTGGAATGCGGTGGTTTCTGCTCTTGAGTCTGGTGCTGGGTGGTTGTGGTCTGGAAGCACGAATCAAAAAGCTCTCCGAGGCCGAGTATATGCACTACTACGCGCTTCGTCCCTTCATGAGTGACGACGATCGGAAGGCATTCCTCAAGCTGAAAACAGAGGAAGAACGCAACCAGTGGCTGAAGGACAAGGGGCTCTGGCAGACCTTCTACAAGTACGAGCCCAACATCCGCCAGGCCATTGTGGATGGTGCGGTGCAGAAGGGCTGGACCGGCGAGATGGTCTATATGGCCTGGGGTGCCCCTTTTGATACCCGTAAGCTGACCGGGCGACCGGCCACCAAGTCCCAGTTGCTGGTCTACCGCTTTGAACGCCATGAAGATGGGGTGGTGCTGGTGTGGACGCCCGGCAGCAAGACCGAATACAAGTCGATCGGTCGCTTCACCCGGTCGGTCTACCTGGACGACGATCGGGTCACCGAGATCGTCGAAGAGGAAGACTGGAGCAACTAAGCAGGCTGTAGCCCTCGGCACCGAGCAAGGGTAGCCGGAAAGCCCGTCACGGGTCTATGATGGTACTGCACCTGTGGAGCCCGTATGAAGGTATCGCTTATCAGCCCCTACCCGGACATCACCAACTACGGGCTTCGGTCGATTTCCTCCACCCTTCGGGCAGCCGGTCACCAGACGCAGGTGATCTCCATGCCCGATTTTGCGGGCGATGGCGAAAGTGTCCACGTAAAAATGTCCGAGCAGCGCTACAGTCCCCAGGTCATCGATCAGATGCTGGAGCTGGTCTCGAAGTCGGACATGGTCGGCGTCACGTTGATGACCCACTACTTTGACTCCGCCAAGCAGATTACCAAGGTGATCCAGGAGAAGTTGGGCAAGCCGGTGATCTGGGGTGGCTTCCACCCCTCGGTGCGTCCGGATGAGTGCGCATCGCAAGCCGAGTATGTTGCCGTCGGGGATGCCGAAGATCTGATGCTGCAGCTCTGCGAGCGTTTGGAGAATGGCGACCGCAACAAACTACACGACATCAAGTCCCTGGTGTGGCGTAAAGGCAGCGAAGTGGTGCGGAATGCACCAGGCTCGCTGGAGCAGGAGCTGGATCGGTACCCCGCCCCGGACTTTTCCCGCGACGACCACCACATTCTTTTTGAGGGGCAGCTTGCGCCGGTAACCAAGGATTTGTTGCGTCGCTACCTGCACAATGGCACCGTCTCGCGTATGTTCGGGCGCACCGGCTACCAGACCATGACCGGCCGGGGCTGCCCGCATGCCTGCACCTACTGCGGCAACAGCTTTTATCGGGATCTCTACAAGCGCCAGCGCTACGTGCGCTACCGCTCCACCGATCATGTGATCCACGAGCTGACCGAGATCAAGCGGGAATATCCCTTCATCGACTTCTTCTGGTTTTCCGACGACTCCTTCTTCGGCCGCCCTCTACCCGATCTGTTGCGCTTCTGCTCGGAGTACAAGGCCAAGGTGGGAGATCCCTTCTACCTCCTGGGTTCTCCAGGCACCATCACCGAGGAGAAGTACTCGGCGCTGGTGGATGCGGGCCTGCACTGCATCCAGATGGGCGTGGAGCATGGTTCAAAACGTATTCAAAAGATGTTCAAACGCTCCACGATGGGGAACGACAAGATCCTCAAGAGTGCCGAGATCATCACAAAGTACGCCGATCGTACCGCACCGCCGCAGTACGACATCATCTACGATCTCGCCTACGAGACCATCGACGACAAGCTGGACACCCTCCGGCTGATCTCAGAGCTGCCCAAGCCCTACCGGCTCCAGGTCTTTTCTGTGATCTACTACCCGGGCACCTCGCTCTACACCCTGGCCTCTCGCGATGGTCTGGTGAACGACGAGAAGGCCGAGATCTACGACCGGATGTTCTTTGAACGCCACGATTCCTACACCAACACGCTGCTGTTTTTGGCGCGCACCGGGCGCTTCCCGCACCCACTTTTGAAGGCGCTGATCGACAAACGTGTCGTGAACGTGATGACCTCGGACTATGTGGCGCCGCTGGGCAATGTGGCCAAGACTGCCATCCGTGGCCTGCGGGCCGCATTGCGGAACCCGGCGATCGAGCGGGCAAAAGCCCTTGGGGTCTACAAGGCGCGGCTGACCGGCATGACCGGGGCCGATGCCGGAGCGGCGGCCCCCTCGGCATGAAGATCGAAGCCGCGCGGGCGGCCGACCTTTCGGCGATCCTGGCGCTGCGGCAGCGTTTGTTGCAGGAAGGTAGCTGGTTTGTGGCCGAGCCGGAGGAGGAGACCACGCAGTTGGGGCCCTGGCAGCGCCTTTTGGAGCGGGGGATCCTGCGCGTGGCCCGACAGGGACCGCTGTTGGTAGGCGTGGTGATGGTGCGGCCGGGGAGCCTGCGTCGGCAACGGCATGTAGGTGCACTGGAGATTTTTGTAGAGACAAGCTGGAGAGGGAAGGGGGTGGGACGTGCGCTGATGGAGGACATCGTCGGCGTGGCCCCGGCCCAGGGGATCCAAAAATTGTCGCTGGCGGTCTACGCAGACAATGTCCGAGCCATCGCTTTGTACAAGTTCTTTGATTTTAAAGAAGAGGGCCGCCGACAGGGTGAATATCGTATGGCGGATGGGGCATACCGCGACGACCTGCTGATGGCGCGCTGGCTCAGTCCTCCTCCGGCCCCTCTCCCCGCCACTCCGCCTCCCGTCGATAGATAGTCCGGGCGGCAATTCCAAGGATAGAGGCGGCTTTCAGGCGGTCCCCGTCGTAGTAGCGCAGGGTCTCTTCGATCATCTTCCGCTCCACGTCTCGAAGGGGGGTTCCCACCGCAAAAGACAGCCATGTTCCTGGCTCTCCGGCACCTGCAGCCGCACGAATGGGCGCGGGCAGATCCCCGAGGCGTAGCACCTCACCCTTGGACAGAACCACCGCGCGCTCCAGCGCATTTTCCAGCTCCCGTACATTCCCCGGCCAGGGGTAGCTCTCCAGGGCGGCCAGAGCCGCCGGGTCGATGCCCTCGATGGTCCTTCCGTTCCGTCGGGCATGGAGCGCCGCAAAATGGCGGGCCAACAGTGCGATATCCTCGCGCCGCTCGCGCAGGGGTGGCACATGCAGACCGATCACATTCAGACGATAATAGAGGTCTGCCCTGAGTTTCCCCTCCTGCACCGCCGCCACCGGGTCGCGGTTGGTCCCCGCCAGCACCCGTACATCGGCCTGCAGCGTCCGGGTGCCCCCCACCCGCTCATATTCGCCGTCTTGAAGCACCCTTAATAGCTTCACCTGGAGGGAAGGACTCAGCTCGGTCACCTCGTCCAGAAACAGCGTGCCCCCGGCCGCCAGATCAAAACGTCCCTCCTTTCGCGCCGATGCCCCGGTAAAAGCACCTGCTTCATAGCCGAAAAGTTCGCTTTCCAGCAGATTGTCGGGGATGGCGCCGCAGTTCACGGTCACCATCCGCCCGCTACGACCGCAGTTGGAGTGAATCCAGCGGGCAAGCTGCCCTTTTCCGGTGCCACTCTCCCCGGTGATCAGCACTGTGGCCCGACTTGGCGCCACCTGCGCCGCCTCCTCCAAAAGGGACTTCATGGCCGCCGAAGAGCCGATCATCTCCTGGGTGGGGCTGCGGGTCAACTGCTCGCGGAGGCGTCGATTCTCCGCCAGCAAGGAATATTTTTCGCTTGCGCGGGTGGTTGCCGCCACCACCTCGGCGCGGCGCAGGGGCTTGGTGATAAAGTCACAGGCCCCGCCCTTCATCGCCTCTACGGCATGTTCGACCGTGCCATAGGCAGTGACCATGATCACCTGCGTGTCGGGGGAAAAAGTGCGGCAGAGCTTTAAAAACTCCATCCCATCCATTCCCGGCATCTTCAGATCGGTGATCACCACCCCCACATCCCCCTCGCGCAGGCGATCCAGACCCTGGCGTGCCGAGCCGGCCAGAACCACCTGCTGTCCCTCCCGGGCAAGGGTACGCTCCAGGGCGATGCGGTTGGGCTCCTCGTCATCCACCACCAGGATTTTCGGCATCCTTTTCCTCCTGTAATGCAGGGAGAAAGACGGAAAAACAAGCTCCCGCCCCCGGAGAAGTGCTGCAGAGGATCCGCCCTCCTGCCTCCTCCACCAATTGCCGGGTCACCGCCAGCCCCAGGCCCGTTCCCGTAGCCCGCGTCGAGAAGAAGGGCTCAAAAATGTGGCGGGCCGTTTCCGCATCCATTCCCGGCCCGTCGTCGCTAACCTGTAGGTGAAGCTGAGCTTCATCTGTGTGCAGGGCAAGCTGGATCTGGTGGGCTCCCGCTTCCCGCGCATTTCTCAGCAGGTTCAGGAGGATCTGGCGGATCATCGCCGCATCCAGGCAGATCTGCCCGCCGCGGCCACGCAGGCTCCATGTGATTCCCGCGCCGCGCAGAGCTGGACCTTCAAAGTCCAGGATCCCCTGCACCAACACCAGAGGGTCCAGACGTTCGCTGTGTGGGTGCCGCGGGCGGGCCAGGTCCAGGTAGCCCTGCGTCAGCGCCTCCAGGCGACGCACCTGGGACTGGATTGTGGCCAGCACCGCAGCGGCTTCCGGCGCGGTCACTTCGTCGGCAAGCAATTCCACATGGAGGCCAATTGCATTGAGGGGATTGCGCACTTCGTGGGTCACCTGCGCCAGCATCTGCCCCACCAGCGCGAGGCGTTCGGCGCGGGCCAGACGCTCCGCCGCCTGCCGGGTCTCGGTGACATCTTCGCCCACATACAGGCGGCCATCGCCGAATTTCTGGATGGAGACGATGTGAAGGCGATCGCCCAGGGCCAGACTCTGTCCGTCGCCTTCGGGCAAGGCACGCAGGGCGGCGGGCAGGCTCTCCCCCCAGAGGCGGTGGGCCGCCGGGTTGAACAGACGCAGACCGTCCTGATCCAGGGCCACCGCCGCACCAATACGATCCAGCACCTCCCTCTGCAATTCGCTCAGGGAGGTCAGCCTTCGATCTCGCTCGGCGACCGCATCCGCCATACGACGAAAAGCGCGCGCCAACACCGCCACCTCGTGGTCACCCTCCACCTCTACCGGAGGCGGGTTCTGCCCCTGCTCCAAAAGCCGCGCCCGTCGGGTCAGCTCCTGCACCGGCCGAAGGGCGGCATGGACCAATAGACCAAGAGGAAGCACCAATGCCAGCGACAAGATCGCGGTGATCAGCGACGTACGCTCTGCCTGATTTTCGGCACGCACCGTCCGGGCAGACAAAGCCGCAAGACGATGGGAGGCCAGCTCGGAGAGGCGCTCGATCTGTGCCTGGAGCTCCGCCCGACTGCGATCGGCGGCGGCTGTACCAACAGAGGCATTGTAGCGACGCTCCGCTCCCTCCACCTCCTCCAGAATCCGGCGCACATCGGCGACGGCCAGGCTCTCTCGCGCAGGAATATCGTTGGGAAGATCATGGATCAGTGTGGTGGTTGCGTTCAGCGGATCCGCAAGCTCCACCACGCCAGAGCTGCGCTCCAGTCGCGACGACATCCGGCTGGCCTGACGCCCCAGCGGCAGCCAGAGTTGCTCCACCAGCTCCAGAGAAGCGCCGATCTCGCGCAGCTGCAGGATGTTCACCAGCAGGGCCCCACAGAGGGCGATCAGCGCCACGCCGAAAGCCGCCAGCAGCCGGGTGCGGAGGGAGAGGGAGGGCACGGGCTCCCCTATCCCGTTTCGGCTTGTCATCGGTCCGCGCTTTCCCTTGCGGCCCGACGATCCTGTGATAGAACCTTCCCCTATTTTGGAGTGGAGCGAAATGCGGATCCTGCGTACATCGTTGGCGCTGGTGTGCCTTCTCGGGGCGGTGGCTTGTAATGGCGGCGAAGGTGCGGGCGGCAACAGCCCGGCCACCAGCAGCACGGCCCAGCCGGACATCGGCGAAATCATCGCGCGGGTCAATGGTATTCCCATTGGAAGCAAGGAATTTGAGCTGGCGGCTTCTCGGGTGAGCCCCGCCAACGGCGATTCGTTGTCGGCCGAAGAGAAGAAGCAGGTGCTCGACGGATTGGTCGAGGAGAAGCTGCTCTACGGCGAAGCCCTCAAGAAGGGCATCGACAAGGATCCCAAGGTGCAGAAGGTGATGGTCAACACCCTTCTGCGCGAAGAAGTCTACGCCACGGTGAAGAACAGCGACTTCACCGACGACATGCTCATGGCCTACTACGAGAGCCACAAGAGCGAGTTCATCGTCCCTGAAAAGGTGCAGATCAAGCGCATCCTTATCAAGGTGACCGATGCGCGTCCCGACGCTGCGGCGAAGGCCGAAGCCGAGAAGATCCGCGCCGAGGTACTCGGCAAGCCCGACAGCTTCAAGGATGTTGCAGCGCGGGTCTCTGAAGATCCCTACAAGCGCCGCGGTGGCGACATCGGCTTTGTGTCCAAGGAAGGCAAGCCCGGCCTGGACACTGCCATTGTGGAGAAGGCATTTGAGCTTCCCACCAATGCGATCTCGGAGGTCTTCAAGACCACTGAAGGCTACAACATCGTTCAGGTGGCCGCCCGTCGTGAGCAGGTGGAGCGCACCTTCCAGCAGATGAAGGGCTCGGTCCTGCGGAAAGTCAAGAACGACAAGATGAAATCGCTCTACGACGAGTACGTGGCCAAGATCCGCCAGGGTGCAGACATCAAGATCGACGAGAGCAAGCTCGCGGCGATTGAGATCAAGTCCTCCCGCCGTCCGATGGCGCCCGGCACCGGTCTGGAAGGGGAAGAAGGGGAGGGTGGCGAGGAAGGAGAGGCCGCTCCGACGCCCGGTGGCGAAGGAATGCCTGTTCCTCCGCCTGAGCTGAAGCCCGGCATGGCCCCTGGCGCGCCCGGGGAAGGCAAGCCCGGCCAGCTGCGTCCGGGTGGTCCTGGCGAGGGGGGGCAGCTTCGCCCCGGTGGTCCTGGTGGTGGTCAGCTTCGTCCCGGCCCTGGTGGCGGGGGTGGATCGCTGAAGCCCACGGAAGGGCAGAAATAGTGTACTGGCTGCTTGCCGCGGCCCTTGCAGCGGAGCCGGAGGGTACGACCCCTCCGGCTTCTGCCGTTGTACAGGCCCATATTCTGGATCGGGTGGCGGCATCGGTCAACGACGACATCATCACTCTGTCCGAGCTCTATGAGTTTGGTGGCCCCTTTATTGAGGAGCGTTCGGGGACCGAAGGGGTGGCCGGCCGGAAGGCGGCCGAGCGGGAAGTGCTGGAGCGTCTGATCGCGCGAAAGTTGGTCGATCAGGAGATCGACGCATTGAAGCTGGATGTGACCGAGCAAGAGCTGGATCGCACCATCGACGACATCGCCCAGCGTAACGGCCTGGATCGCGAGAGCCTGCGCGCCGAGCTGGAGCGCCAGGGCATGGGCTGGGAGATGTACCGCAGCCAGCTCCAGGGTGACCTGCGGCAGATGAAGTTTGCCCAGTCGGTGCTGCGCCCCCGGGTCAACATCACCGAGGACGAGCTGCGCGATGCCTACAATCGCCTGGGCAGCAACATCCCCCGGTTGGCGAAGGTTCAGGCGATCTTCCTGCTTTTCCCTACGGATCCTGCGGGTAAGGCAGCGGTGTTGGCCAAGGCGAAGCTCCTGAGTGATCAGGCGATGGGTGGTGCAGATTTTGCCAAGTTGTCGGCGGAGAATGACGAGGCCGGCTTCGGCGCTCAGGGCGGCGAGATGGGCAGCTTTGCCGTGGGCGAGCTGGTTCCCGAGCTGGATCGCCTGGTTTTTGGCATGCAGGTGGGTCAGGTCTCCGCACCGGTAGAGGTGGCCACGGGGGTTTTTGTGGTGCGTCTCCAGGATCTGGAGAGCAGTGCCGCAGATTTCGAGACGGTAAAGGCCCAGCTTCAAGAACAGGTTTTTGAAGCGCGGATGACGGAAGAGCAGGAGCGTTGGTTTCAGCAGGCCCGTGGTAAGGCCACCATCCGCATCCTCCTCCCGGAATGAGGCCACTGCTGCTGACCCCCGGGGATCCACGGGGGGTCGGCCCGGAGATCAGTATCGCGGCGCTGCGAAAGACCGGGATCGACGCTCTTTTATTGGGTGACGAAGCGGCTTTGCGTCGCTATGCGCCGGAGCTGCAGGTGGTGGAGGAGGCGGCGCCGGGGACCGGTCTGCGCCTGCTCCAGCTTCCTCCCGGCGATGAACCTGTGGAAGTCCGCGCGCTTCGCCTTGCGACCTCGCTGTGTCTGAGCGGGCAGGCGCGTGGGCTGGTCACCGGTCCTATCCACAAAGCCCGCCTGCAAGCCCGTGGATTCCGGCACACTGGCCATACCGACTTTCTCGGCGAGCTCTGTGGGGTGCCCGACCCGGTGATGGCCTTTGTGGGCGGCCAGGATCCACGCGGAAATCCCCTGCGGGTTGCTCTGGTCACCGTTCACATGCCCCTGCGAAAAGTGCCGGATGCTCTTACGATTCCCGGCATCCTCCACACCCTTCGTGTCACCGCCGAGGCACTGCGTACACAATTGCGCCTCCCCCATCCCCGCATCGCCGTCTGCGGCCTGAACCCCCATGCGGGCGAAGAAGGCATTTTGGGGGGCGAGGAGATCTCCGTGATCGGCCCCGCCTGCACCCTCGCGCGGGCCGAGGGTCTGGACGTCTGGGGCCCGATCTCCGCCGAAACGGCTTTTATCGAGGCAGAACGTAGCGATTGTATCGTTGCCATGTACCACGACCAGGCGCTGGTTCCCCTGAAAGCCCTGGGTTTTGGCCGCTGTGTGAACTGGACCCTGGGTCTGCCCATCCTGCGCACCTCGGTGGACCACGGCACCGCCGATCATCTGGTGGGTACCGGCAAAGCGCGGCCCGACTCGATGATCGCTGCTTTAGAGCTGGCGGATCAGCTCAGCCGCACCACTGAATGAAGCTTCATTCAGTGCCGCTGTCCTCCTCCAACGGCGTCGTGCAGGAATAATTAAAGTTCCAGGAAGCCCAGCGGTCTTCGCCGAAGATCCGGCAGTCGGTGGGCGTCTGGCCATCGGTGGCAAAGATGCGGATCAGCCCGGCGAGTCCCGGCTCGTTGCAGTTGAAGGCGGTGCTGCTGCCCGGGCTCACGTCCCGCCAGTCCGCCACCACACCCAACTCCAACGTGAGCCGGTCGCTGCTTCCATCGGCGGCTGCTTCCAGCGATCGCAGAGGGTGTACCTCGATATAGTTGCCATCGTCGCTGAGCACCACCTGCCCGTTGCCGGTCCACGCATCGGTGTCCACCAGAAAAGTCCATCGGGCGGTCAGGCTGTTGCAGGCATAGCTCGCGGCGACAATAGAGGGTGGTCCTGGACTTTTTTCATCCGGGACGGGGGAGGGGGAGGCGCTTTGGCATGCGAGGAGCAACAGCAGCATCAGGCTTCTTCTATCGCAGCGCCCGTACAGCAGCCCCAAAAACACCAAAGGCCCGAGGCGGAACCCCGGACCTTCAGCTTGGTTCCAGCCGAAGCCGGAATTGCTCAGTTGGAGCAGTCTGCGGCGAAGTAGCTGGGGTCATCCCCGATCACATCGCAGTCAGCCGCAGCACCGGAGCTGTCCTGGATCTGGAGGAGCACGGTCAGGCTGCCCTTGTCCAGGATCTGGGTGCCGAACAGGGTGGAGCTGTTGTCCACCTGGTTCTGGAAGCTGTCTTCCACGGTCAGGGTCAGCTCTTTGCGCTCGCCACAGGCGCCACCGGAGGAGCCGGAGCCCGCTGCGGTGAAGCCATTGTGGGTCTCTTCCCAAACACCGCAGTCATTCAGACCGCCCTTGGGGCCGCAGGTGGAGGTGGGGTCGCCGGTCTCGGTCATGGTGGTCTTGACGACGCCCATGGGGTAGTCGGACTCGACGTAGAAGGTACAGGACTCGGGAGAGCCGCCGTCACAATCGTAGTTCCAGTCGGTGATGCTGGGGGTGCCGGTGGTGCAGTCGGTACCGCTGCTGTCGTCGGTGGCGACAGAATCGGAATCCTTGGAGGTGCCAGGGCAAGCTGCAAGGGCGAGGAACAGGACGCTCAGAAAACGCATGATTGACTCCATTCTCTTGGGGAACGGCCGCAGTCTACTCGATTGTGGGCCGATTGTCAAGGGCTGTCTACCTTTGCCTCAAGAGCCGCCCGCTTCCAACTGCCGAACACGCGCATCCTCCCGACGGCAAGCCGAGGCCACCTGCTCGAACTCGGCGCCCCAGTCGGCACGTACCTTCAAGGACTTCAAAATCTGGTGCATGCCACCCAGAGAGCGATGCAAAAAGACCAGCTCTCGCGGGGATCTCAGGGCTTTGACCGCCATCACCCGCGGCATCAGTGCGGTTACTTTGTCCTGGACGTCGTCCTCGGGACCGCCCATGGTGAAGGGGCCGCCGCGAAAGGGTTTACCGATGGCCCGGCACAGCTCCCACAGCGCATCCTCGGATGCGGGATCCGGCTCCATCAAGGCGCCGATCTCCACCGAGTGCTGCATGCAGCCAGCCTTGTTGTTGTCCCGTGTGGTGAAGCCGCAGCCTGCATAGGCGGACATCCAGCGCAGATCGAAGCGGCGTACGCAGCCAAAGTCCAGAATGCCGACGCGGCCATCAGGCGTGAACAGGTAATTTCCGGGGTGCGGATCGGCGTGGATGGCACGGTGGATGTACTGCATCCGCAGATGTGCCCGTGCGAGGGCCAAGCCCGCTTTCTGCTTGATGGGCTCGGGAGCGGAGGCAGTGAAGACGGGGAGGGGACGGCCGTAGAGCCGCTCCATGGTCAGGACCCGCCCGGTACACCAGCCCGCATGCACCTGGGGGATGGAGATGTCGGGATTCTCCGCAAAATAGCGGCGGAATTCCTGGAGATGGAGGGCCTCCTGGCGGTAGTCCAGCTCCTCGGTCAGGCGCTCCTCGATCTCGTCGAAGATGGCGTCGATCTCCTCTTTGGGGCGTCGTAAAAAGCGTCCGGCAATGAGGAGCGTTTTCAGGGCGGCGAGGTCGGCGTGTACGGAGCCGTCGATGCCGGTATGCAGTACCTTGACCACCACGTCAGTGCCGTCGGGCAGGGTGGCGGCGTGGGCCTGGCCCAACGAGGCAGTGCCCAGAGGTGTAGGATCAAAGCTCTTAAACAGGCTATCGATAGAACTGCCCAGCTCTTCCTCGACCCGCTTTTTCACCTGATCGAAGGGCACCGGCTCGGCCCTGTCGTGCAGCTTGCCCAGAACGAGGCGTACATCCGGCGGAAGATCGAGGTTGTCGGAGAGCTGGGCCACCGCCTGGCCCACCTTCATCGCCGCCCCCTTCAGCGAGCCCAGGTCGCGAACGATACGTTCGGCATTTTCCAGGTGCAGGCGATCCAGGCTCTCTTTCCGCGAACCTTCGTCCTGAAAAAAACCGGTGACCGCCTGGCCCAGGTAGGAGGAGCTGACACGGGTGGTCAGCGCACCAAGTTTGGAGAGCCGAGAAAAGCGGGAAGCCATTATTCCACCGTCAAAAGTCCTGTTTCCAGGACGGAAAAACCGTCATCGGAGCCCTGCCCACCGCAGGAGGCGCCGCCGTCGTCACAGTAGAGCCACGAGCGCCCATCGTCTGCACTGGCGCGTGCGGCATAGCGATAGTCCCCGGGGGAAGAGCATGCTTCCAGGGGCCCTGAGAATTCGTCGTTGGCGAGATCGCCCGGGATCAGCCCGTCTTTGTCCGCCGTCCAGCTCAGGTCTTGGTACCAGGGCCAGATGGCGGGGTCCGTCGCAAAAGCCTCTGCATAGGCGCGTTCTTCCAACGCCAATTGGACCCGGATCCCGACTCCTGCTCCCACCCCAGGTGTGCTGGAGGCCGCATAGGCCCAGACATAGACCTCCGGACCGGCAATGCCGACGCTGGACGATGCAACGCAGGGGTATTGGATATGGCAATAGTCAAGGGGCCGGGTAGCTTCCAGCGGAAGGACACCGCAGTCTACGGCTGCATTGCCGTCGGCAGAGAAGCGGGCTACCACCTCCCAGCTCCCCCAGCCTTCCGGCAGAACCAAAGCCCGGTAGACATCGCCGTCCCCCTCGGAGCGGTCGTAGGTGGCGATAGTCCAGGTGGTGGCTGCAGAATTTCCCACCGGTCGCAGGCCCAGCTCGCCGGAAATGCCCGCCCCCAGCCCGTCGCCGTCGGTTCGGCCGGGCAGCTGCACCCGGACCTCTACCGGAAGGCCTTGACCCTCCACCACCATCGGGAGGGAGCTGCTGTTCAGGGAGCAATAAAGTTGGGGAGGAGCTGCAGTATCGTCGCTGTCTACCGGGCTGTCGGCGGGGTCGTAGCGCCAGTCCAGGCTGGCCTGACCGCCCGGATCCGTGACCACCACCGAGGCCTCTCCCTGCCCCGGCGGTGTGATGCACAACAGCTCTTTGGAGGAGAGGTAGTCCAGGCTCTGGCAGGGCTGACCGCCAAAATCGAGGGTCGTCTCCGCCGTGAAGGCATCCCCGCGGATGCTGACGGCGGTGCCGCCGTCTTCGGGGCCGTGGTCCGGGATCAGCTCGGCCAGCCCAAAGGAAACGGCAGGCGCACTTTCCTTGGGCGTGGGCGCCACCTCCAGGTTTACGCAGGCCAGGAGCAGAAACATGGGCTTAAGCTATCCACCGGGGCGCACGGGGAAAGGGCTGCTCTGCTACACTGTCGCGGAGGTTTTTTCCATGCTGCTGCTACTCCTGGCATGTCCGCCCGCTGGCTCTCCGAAAGGGGGCGCGGAAGTTTGCAAAACACCGAATGCCTCCTCGGCCTGGGCGGGAAGTACGGTGTTCCGCGAAGCCACCACCGAGTGGGGCATGGAGGGGGTGACCGGCGGACGGTATGCGGCCGGGGACCTGAACGGCGACGGCTACCCCGATCTGCTGGTCACCGAGATTTTTCGGAACACCCGCGATGACCCGGCGAACGGTATCTTTTCGCATCGTGTTCTGATGAACGAGGCTGGCAAGGGCTTCCGCGATGCGACGATCGAGTCGGGACTGGTGACCGCACGGGACGGGCACGTGGGCACCTCGTCCACCGTACATGTGCTTGGGGATGTGGACAACGATGGTGATCTGGACGTTTTTGCGGGGCAGAGCTGGGATCGCGCCGACGACGTGCAGGCGGATCTTTCAGAGCTGTACCTGAACGATGGCAGCGGACACTTCAGCCTGGCCATGAACTCCGACATCGCCCAGCCCGGCGGCTACCCCACCGCGGGCGCCGCCTTTACGGATGCCAACGCCGATGGTCTGCTCGACCTGTGGGTCACCGGCTTCTACGTACAATATGGCTACGATCCCGCCGCCCAGGCCCAGCTCTACCTGGGCAATGGCGACGGCACCTTCCGGTCCGTCACCGACGAAGTGGGCCTGGAAATGCCCTCGAACATCCGGGAAGACTACTACGAACATTTTGCGCGTCGGCCCGCCTACGGCGCAACGGCCTGCGATGTGACCGGCGACGGTCTGCCCGAGCTGATCTCCACCAACTACGGTCGTTCCTGGAACCACTTGTGGCGTAACGACGGCGGTACCTTCACCGAGATCAGCGAAGAAGCCAAATTTGATGGGGATGATAACCACGACTATACCGACAATCTCTGGTATGCCTGCTATTGTGAGTCCAACAGCTGTGATCCGGCGCCGACCCGCTCCTGTGGAGGCAGCTTCCCCGACAACTACTGGACACCCGGTCGCGATGATCAGCCCGTACGTCTGAACGGTAACTCATTTACCACGGTGTGTGGCGATATTGACAATGATGGCGACATGGACCTCTATACCACCGAGATCCTGCACCAGTGGGCGGGCTTCTCCGCCGATGGGACCCAGCTCCTCCTGAACGACGGCACTGGGCTGTTTGAGCGAATTCCCAATGAAAACAATGGCTTGGCGCGGAAGCGGCCCCGCCAGGGAGACTGGAACGAAGGTGACCTGCACGCGGCCTTCTTCGACTTCGACAACGATGGCTGGAAGGATATTCTTCTTTCTTCCTCGGACTACGAGGACACACAGCTTTGGTTGTGGCGGCAGGTCAGCGCCGGTGTTTTTGAAGAGGTGAGCGAGGCCACAGGGCTGAACCAGCCCTGGCCCGCGGGGGTGGGCGTGGCCGATTTTGACCGCGACGGCGACCTGGATGTGGTCACCGGATCCTCCAATGCACGCTCGGGAACTCCCTGGACCACACGCCAGGCGCACCTGTACCTGAACGATAGTCCGCCTGGAAACTGGATCCGTTTGGAGGGCTTCCCCATCGGCACTCAGGTGACGGTGACCGCGGGCGGCATCTCCCAGACCCAGGAAGTTTCAGGGGGCTATGGCCACTTCGGGATTCAGAACGATCTTCCTCTTCATTTTGGGCTCGGGTCCGTGTGCCAGGTGGAGGAGGTGCAGGCGCGCTACCCGGGGGGCAGGCTCCAGAATTGGAAGGATGTGGCGGGCAATCGGGCGGTGACCCTCAAGTAGTCGGCGCCGCTTGCCACGGGCGGGAAATGGCGGTACAGCAACGGGATGGTGACAAACCGGTGCCTCCTCCTCCTCTACCCCCTGACGGCCTGTACCGGTGCGCCGGTGGAGTCGAAAAATCCAGATTCCAAGCTGGAAAGTGGGGATTCCACGACCGATTCCCCCGTGGACTCCCGCGAGGACTCGCCCGCGGATTCACCGGTAGATAGCGGGGATCCTCCTCCCGAACCCTGCTTCACCTACGCCGAGCCGGTACAGACGGGTACCGTGGTGGACGTGAACCTGGACGAGATCTCGGACGTGGTGCCCTCCCGTCAGAATGGCGGAGTGCTCTGGGTGCATGGAGACAGCGGGAACGACTCGATTTTGACGGCTCTGGACGCCACCGGAACCACTTTGGGGACCGTCGCCATCGAAGGGGTGACCATGGTGGACTGGGAAGACCTGGCCATGAGCCGCTGCGACGAGGGCTGGTGCCTGTGGGTGGGCGACATCGGCGACAACATGCTGAACCGGGGTGGGGTGAAGATTGTGCGGGTGGTGGAGCCGATCATCGACCGGGCCGCCGGGGTTTTTGCGCTCACCCTGACCGGCACCGTCTATGAGCTGCCCTACCCCGATGGCTCCCACAACGCCGAGGGCATGGGCTGGTCCAAGGATGGGCCAGTGATCTTCACCAAACGGGACGGGGACATTGCCGATGTCTACAGCGGGGATCTGGTTGCCGGGACCTTGACCCTTCGCGGCTCCCTTCCTATCGACCGGAATACTGCCACCGCTGCGGACATCTGGCCGGATGACAGCCGGATTCTGCTGCGGACCTACATGGCTCTGTGGGAGTACTGGCTGCCCTCCGGTGGCTTCTCTGACCTATCGCATGCAATCCGTGTGCCAGTCCCGGTGGCCGACGAAGAGCAGGGAGAAAGTGCCTCCTATGACCCGGTGCGACGGGGCTACTGGACCATCTCCGAGCGGGTCAACCAGCCCATCTGGTTTTCAGGCTGCTCCTCGGAGCAGTAGATTTGTGTAGGTAATCCTAAAAATCGGCGGAAAGAGGCTCGCCGGGGATCAATTCCATGTCCAAGGTACGGACAACCACAGGAATTTTCCACTCCGACACCAGGGGATCCGCTCGGCCCTGGGGGGGCACGGCGACCACCGCGGGACCCACACGCTGCACTTCTGCGGCCGCCTCTCCGCCCAGGCTCTGCAGGGTGAGCGACTGGCCGGACTTCAGCCGGCGCGCCACCAACGTGTCCACCCAGAGCACGGCCTCGCGTGTGGAGGCGGGCGTGATGGTCAGCACCAAATCGCCAGCCGCAACCCAGCTTCCTACGCCCGGTAGGGCACTACGCTCGGTGAGGGGATCGTCGCTGCGCTGCCCCACGGCCCGGCCCACCACCCCCGCATGGGGCGCCACCAGTACCGTAGCCGCCTGTTGGGCCTTGAGTGCGTCTACGGTGGCTTTCAGGGCGTCGAGCTGCGCTTGAGTGGCGGGATCCAGCAGTCCCCGTGCGCGCGCCTGGGAGCGCTGCATGTCGCCTTGCAGGGCATCTACCTCGGCACGGCGGGCCGCGATGGCCGCCTCCAGAGCGTCCCGACGCACCCGCAGGCTCTCCACTTCCAGGGCAGGCAGATCCAGCCCCGGCTGGGTCATCCGGTCGTATTGCACCTTCAATTCAACCAGATCCGCCTCCTGATCCCGCAAGGCGACGGTGGCGGCCAGCCAACGCGCTCTTGACCCGTCAAGGTCTCGGGCATAACGACGGTCACGTTCACCGCCTTCTACCGCAAGATTTCCGACTAAAGCCTCTACCTGGGCCTCGGCGGCCTTGATCTGCTCGGTCAGGCCAGGGACCTCCAGGGTGGCCAAGGTCTCTCCGGCCGCCACCTGCTGGCCCTCCACCACCTTCATCTCGGCGATACGGCCGCTGGTACCTGCACGAACCGGGTACAGCTCCACCTGGGCTGTGGCCAGGATGTCTGCATGGGGTTCCAGGTTGTAGAGGACGGCCGAGGTAACCGCGGCACCCAACCAGAAGGTGAAGGCGACCATCTTCAGCCAGTAGGCCCGCAGGCGACGCTGGATGGGAATACGTCCCGCTACCATTCTTCCGCCTTTTCTTCGATGTGCAGGGCAACCTGCGTGGCGCCGATGGCCTTGAAGGCTGCCTCAAAAGCCTCCCGCTCCTGCGGGTTGTAGAGGCGCACCTCAAAGCTGTACTCGATCTCCTCTCCCTGCACCGGTCGCTCCTTCAACAACTTGTAGAAGGTACACCATTCTCCGATGATTTGCTCTAACGACGAGATTCCGCCGGTACTGCGCACCCGCAACACGCCTGCATCCACATAGCGTGAACCGAACTGCGTGTAGTGCAAAACCACTGCGACGGTCCCGACGATTAACGTCGCAACCACCGCAATCACTGGCTGGTGTGCCCCTACCGCAATCCCCACCGCCAAGGCCAGGAAGATGAAGGTGGTGTCGCGTGCGTCCCGCACGACTGTGCGGAAGCGGATGATCGCGAGAGCGCCCACCAGACCAAACGCACGCGCGATGCTGTCGCCCACCACCAGCATCACGCCGGTGACGATCATCGAAAGCATCACAATACTATGCACCATATTCCGCGACCAGGTCATGCCCCGGTGGGTGATGGAGTAGAGCCAGGCGATGAGCTGGCCTAACACAAATGAGAGCAGAAGGCTGGCCACCACCATGGTCATGGGGGTATGGGTGGCTACCATCGGGTCGGTCCAGGGATTCAAAGCTCTCCTCCACGCCAGGGCTTGCGGGAATGTGGCCGCAGGTCGGTCAAGAGATCAACGGCATGACGATACTTCGACATCGCCTTCCGCTCGATATCGAAGTGTCGCACCAGATCCGCTATCCAGGGGGGATAGGAGTGGGTGTACTTAAGCTCCAAAATCACCAAATCCTTCACGTCGGGCAGCAGCGTCCACACCGGGGGCTCGCTGAGGTCGGCGGTGGGTGGCGCGGCCGCGATTTCGGAGTCAAAGGTGACGCGCACCAGGGTTTCGCGATCTTTGCCCACCCAGGCGTCGCGGCGGTAGGTCACCCAGGCTTTGGGGACGGCGTTGCGCAGATCCCGCTGGGCGAGAAATTCCTCTAATTGCGGGCTGGAGCGCAGGTTTGGCACCACATCACCGCGCAGGAGCTGGATGGCTTCGGCGCGGGTGACCTCCACACGCGACTTCCACATCGCTTCGCCGGCGCGGGATTTTATCTCCAGAAAAACATTATGTTTGGGGGTAAAGCCGTAGGTTCGTGCCCGAATCTTAAAGCGACGGAACATGCCGTTGCGGGTGTCGCGGTACACACTCCAGTCGTCGTCGTCGAGGTACAGAGAGTGTACGGAGTACGAAGCGCTGCCACCTTCGCCGAAGGCATCCGGCTCCATAAAGTTCGCGATCCACTTGACCACAGCATCCGCATGCGCCTTGTTGAGGCGGTACTTGATCTCAAAGCGGGTCGTCTTCTCAGCCACCTGTCACCTGACCGTCACATAGTAGAGGAGAAGCTGGAGCCCCGCAACTGGTAGTGCAGGCTGGGAGGAGTTGCGGGTCTTGCTGGCTCCCGCTACAGGAGTACCATGTACGCTATCTTCGTCCTTGGATTGTTGGCCTGTCAAGGCTTTCCCTGGTTTGGAAAAAATCCGGACGATCCAGAAGAGTCGCAAGGCGACGATAGCAGTGGAACGGGGGGGGACAACGGGGACGACTCCAGTGGGACTTCCTCGGGATTCTGTAGTAAAAAGCTGGATTCTTCCACGCCGGGTGGGCCGGACTGTGTGACCGACACCATCGCCTGTGGGCAGAGTATCCAGGGCACCACCCGGGGGGGCTCCTCCGTTCTGAATGATGATCTGTATGATTCCTGGTTTTGCGGCTATCCAGCTCCTTCTGGCTACGATGGATCGGAGCGGGTCTACATCCTGGATCTGGATGGGGCCTACGACATCCAGGTGAACCTGGACAGCCCCTGCAAGGAGGTGGATCTGCTTGCAATTCACTTTGAGTCCGAACGCTGTCCCTACGAAAATGTGCCGATTTCCGAGTGTGAAGCGGCATGGAAGGACGGGAGTGATCACCAGATGCTCTACACCGATCGGGCCTATCGCTTCTTCTTGGTGGTGGAGTCGCGCTCGGGGGACCCCACCAATTTTGAGCTGAGTGTGGACTGCACGGCGCTGTGAGTGCCGCGAGAAAGGCGGCTGCTGGCGCGTGTTCGGGCGAGGCGCGAATTTCGGGTTAGGGGGCAACGATGGACTACAGCCCTCACGCCTCTGGCGCACACTCGGTCTGGGATGCGGGAAATGCCTCGCCCTCTATCCTCCGGCTCCTGCCTTGGGTCCACCATCCGCCCGCCAAAGTGCTGGTTCCTGGCCTGGGATCGGGTCATGAGCTCTCAGCACTCCATGCGCGTGGGTACAGGGTGCTGGCACTGGAGCGGGCACCGGTGGCGGCCGATCTTCCGGTGGAACGCGGCGAGTTTCTGCGTTCCAACTACAACGGTGCCTTCGATCTGATCTGCGAGCGCGGCTATTTTGCGTCGCTGCCGCCGTCGGAGCGCGGCGCCTACGTGCAGGCGGCGGCGCGCGCGCTGCGTCCGGGTGGGATATTGTTTGGAGTGTTTATGGAGGGCACCACGCCCACCGACCGGGCGCCCTTTGGCACGACGGCGGCCGAGCTGCTCCGGGCTTTTGCCCCCGCTTTTGACGCACAGCTCCTGGGGCCGGCGCCTTTCGGCGGGCCGGGAGAGCAGGCCCTTCTGGAAGCTATCCTCGTCCGTCGTGTGGATTGAGCGGTGGCGACGCTTGATTTTGTAGGTGTAGAAAAATCCTACGGCGCGGTGCGGGTGCTGCATCGGGTGGATCTGAGTGTGGCCGACGGCGAGTTTCTGGTGCTGGTCGGCCCGTCGGGTTGTGGAAAAAGCACCTTGCTCCGCAGTATTGCGGGGTTAGAGGAGATAAGCTCCGGGGAGCTGCGTATCGACGGAAAGCGGGTGAACGATATGGCCCCCGCCGACCGGGACGTGGCCATGGTGTTTCAAAGCTACGCGCTGTATCCGCACATGACGGTGCGTGAAAATATGGCCTTTGCCTTGCGCTTAAAGAAGCACCCCGAGACGGACTCCCGTGTGGCCGAGGCCGCAAAGATGTTGGGTCTGGAGCCGCTGTTGGAGCGGTTGCCCAAGGAGTTGTCCGGTGGCCAGCGGCAGCGGGTTGCGATGGGGCGGGCGATCGTTCGGCGACCGAAGGTATTTCTTTTTGATGAGCCCTTGTCGAACCTGGACGCCGCCCTGCGGCAACAGCTGCGGGTGGAGATCAAGCGGCTCCAGACCACCCTGCGGACTACAACGGTCTATGTGACCCATGACCAGATCGAGGCGATGACCCTGGCAGATCGGATTGTGGTCTTGCAGGGAGGGGTGTTGCAGCAGGTGGGGAGCCCGGACGAGCTGTACAACGATCCCACCAATCGCTTTGTAGCTGGATTTATCGGCAGTCCCACCATGAATTTCCTGGAGAAAATCGAGGCGGGGGTGGTGATCGGGGTGCGGCCCAACGATGTGGTCCTGGGGGCGGGGCCGCTGCGGGGGCAGGTGGAGGTGGTGGAGCGGATGGGTTTTGAGTCGATGGTACATTTGAGGGTGGGGGGAGAGGCCCTGGTGGTGCGGGTGGAAGGGGAGCCGCCCCGGGGAGAGGTGCAGCTGCGACTGGAGCGTTTTTATCGCTTTGATCCTGCCACTGGGGCGCGCCTCCGTTGATGCTCCTTCTGACGACGGCCTGGGCGGGGGAGATCACCCTGTGGCATGCCTACCGGGCCGAGGAAAAGCTCGCGATCGAACAGGCCTGCACTGTATGGCAGACTACACATCCGGGGACCACGGTGCTGCCGGTGGCCGTCCCCTACGAGGGACTCGCTTCCAAGTTGGAGGCGGCGATTCCCCGTGGCAACGGCCCGGATCTCTTCATTTTTGCGCACGAGCGGGTGGCCGCCTGGTCGGAGGGGGGCATCATCCTGCCAGTGGAGGCGCTGGATGGCGCGATGGGCAGTGCTACCACCGCGCTGACCTGGGAGCGCAAAACCTGGGGCTGGCCACTCTCCGTTAAAAGCCTTGCGCTCTTCTACAATAAAAAACTGGTGGAAACACCGCCGGGGAACGAGGCGGCGCTGTGGGAGCTGGTGGGGCGCCCCAAGCCGGAGGGGCAATTCTGGCTGGCCTACGAGGTGGCCAGCGCCTACCATGCGGCGCCGTGGATGCACGGCTATGGGGGAGGGGTTTTTTCGGGGGAGAAGGTGCTGCTGGATCGCCCCGAAAATGTGCTTGCGCTCGCGATGATTCAGAAGTTGGCCTCGGAGGTGGTGCCGCAGGAGCCCACCGGCGCGCTGGTGACGCAGCTCTTCAACGAAGGGCGGGCGGCGATGGTGATCAACGGGCCGTGGATGCTCGGCGAAATCAGCGGCGTGGACTATGGGGTGGCGTCGCTTCCGGTGCTTTCTTCCGGGCTTCCTGCTGCTCCCTACCTGAGTGTGGAAGCGGCTTTTCTAAGCCGCGACAGTACGGAGGCGCGGGAGCTGGGGGCCTGGTTGGCCGGGCCGGAGGCCGCGAAAATCCGGCAGGATGTAGGCCGACAGATTGTGGCGCGGGACGATGTGGAGAGCGACGATCCGGTGCTGAACGCATTCCGAAAGCAGGCGACTGTGGCCGTTCCGATGCCGGTGCGTTCGGAGATGGGACAGACCTGGGAGCCGCTGGCGCGGAGCCTGCGTCGGCTGACCCGCGGCGCAGTGACTCCGGAAGTAGCCGCTGCGGAGGCGCAGAGTACCTATGCGATCCTGTCGCGGCCGGTGCCGCCCGCCGCCGCGCCCTGGCCCTATGTGGGGCTGCTGGTCGCGGTGCTGGTCGCAGCGGCAGTGTGGTTTATTCGGGAGCTACGAAGTGTAAAGATTCGCCCCTGGTCCTTTGCCTACCTGTACGTGGCTCCGGCCTTTGGGGCGATGACCTTGCTCACTGTGCTCCCTTTTGTAGTGGGGGCTACTATTTCGCTCTTTGAGCAGGAAGGGCAGGGCTGGACCTTTGTGGGCATCAGCAACTTCCTCGATATTCTGCTGGCGCGGGATTTTCCCCTGTCATCGCCCCTCTCTTTTGTATCCACCCTCGCCGTGACCATCCTGTGGACGGTCAGCAATGTGATCCTGCATGTGGGCATCGGCGTTGCCCTGGCGATGATGCTGAGAGAGCCCTGGGTAAAAATGAGGGGTGCTTTCCGGGCGCTGCTGATATTGCCGTGGGCGATTCCTTCGTACATTACCGCCTTGATCTGGAAGAACCTGTTTCACCAACAATTTGGGGCGATCAACGCCTTGCTCAAATTGCTCGGTGCTGAGCCGGTCTCCTGGTTTGCCAACTTCTCCACTGCTTTTGCGGCAAATCTGACCACCAATACCTGGCTGGGCTTCCCCTTTATGATGGTGGTAACGCTGGGGGCACTGCAGAGTATCCCGCGCGATCTAGAGGAGGCGGCCGAGGTGGACGGGGCCGGCGCCTGGGATCGCTTCCGGCATGTGACCCTTCCGTTGTTGAAACCAGCACTTCTGCCTGCGGTGATCCTGGGCAGTGTGTGGACCTTCAACATGTTCAACATCATCTATTTGGTCAGCGGCGGGGAGCCCGACGGCACCACGGACGTGCTGGTTTCCCAGGCCTATCGCTGGGCTTTTACGCGTGGCCATCGCTATGGCTACGCGGCGGCCTACGCGGTGATCATCTTCGGGGTGCTGGTGATCTACGGTCGTCTTGCCAATCGGTTGGCAGGAAAGAAGGTAGTCTGATGAAAGAGGAATATCTGCCGCAGACGGTGTTGTTGTTGCTGCCGGAAGGGGCGGAGCTGCCGGGGGAGGTGGAGGCGCTGCGTGCGGAATTGGCGGCGGTGCGGGCGGAATTGCGGGTGGTGCACGCGGATGATCCACGGGCGGGGGAGGAGGTGGAGGGGGCGGATCAGATTTTGACGGTTCCGGGGGAGAGGGCGGTCTTTTTGCGGTTGATGGAGCGGGTGAAGCAGCGGGAGGAGGCTTATTCGTGGCCCCTGCGGAGTCGGCCGGAAGGGGGGTG
>CAITDR010000021.1 GCA_903891165.1 uncultured Pseudomonadota bacterium | reverse complement strand
GGCTGCAGGGGGAGGGGAGCTGGGCTGCCCACAGCTACCGCAGGCAAGGAGGAGGAAGAGAAGAAAGGCCATCGCTGCTGTATAACCCGCTGAGGCGCGGCTGCCTGTCAGCGACGCTCCAGCTCCTGCCGCACCTCCAACCCCGCGGTGATCCGCGCCTGCTCCTCCCTCAGAGCGAGGTCCAACTCCTCCACCTGGGCGCGCATGCCGCTCAGCTCCTCCTCCAAAGCAGGAAGTTCCGGCATATGCAGACCATTTTCCCTCAGCATATCCACCCGAGAGGACAGCACCTGCCGCTCCACCGCGAGGCGCCGGGCAACCAGTCGCTCCTCCAGCTCTACCTTTCTTGCGGAAAGTTCAGTTTGGAGGCGCCGAAGGCGCTCACCGCTCTCCTTGGTCTCTTGCAGAGCCCTCCCCAGGGCTTCGGTCTCCGCGTCCTCCTCCGGGCGCCCCAATTGCCGGTTTACTTCGCGGATCCGCTGCCGTACCGTGTGCATCCCCTGCTCCCGACGGTCCAGATCCGCTGCTGCCCGCGCCAGGGCGTCGAGCCGCTCATTCAACCACTGGCGGGTCGGAACGTTCTCCACCAGCGTCCCCCCCAAGCTCTGCAGAAAATCCCGACTCAGCAGCTCTTGTAGTGTAGCATACAGCTCTCCGCTGCGGTCATCATCGCGATAGATCCAGGAGCGCAGCCGAGAATCCAGGCCACGTCCCAGCAGACCCCGAAGCGCCGCCGGCCCCACCAGAAAGCCCCCGAAGCAGAAAAAGCCGGCCCCGCTCCTCACCATCAGCGCCAGGCCGAACAGCCCCAAGGCCACGATCAACATCGACCCGACCAGCGCCAGCATCGGCCGCAGGTTCAACCGTCGCCGGGGTCGCAAGCCCTCCTGCAATTTCCGCAGGAGCTGTCCCACCGCGGAGTTGTCAGGATCCAAGTAAAGAAGCCCACTTTCATGCAGAGCCTTCTTCCAATCCGCCACCGGCGTCGTCGCGTTCAGCGTACGGAAATGCTCGGGAGAAAGCACCAACAGGGTAGGGCGGCCAGGAAGCACAACCACCCTCTAACTCAATTGGGCGCGGGAGTAGCACCGGGTACAGCACCGGGCACAACAGCGGCCGCTGCCTCTTCCTGCTCGCGGGCACGTTTTTTCCAAAGCGACTCGTGCTTTTTCTTCACGACCCCCTCTGCGGGTGTGCTGCCGTCCTCCGGTGTCTCCCCCTCGACCGGCTCGGTCAGCGGATCCTCGACCACCGGAGGCGGGTGGGCCCCACCGCAGACGCCCCGGGGCATGGTTCCGGGCAGAAAGGGTGCGGTGATCAGCGGGCAGCTGCCGTTGGAAAGTCGGCCGCTCACCTTGCAGATGCTTCGGAACTCCAAAGCTGGCTGTTTGGGGAAGGCCGGCAGGTCGGCTTCGGGTTTGGTGATCCGCCCCATCCACCAGCCCCAGAGCGGCGCTGCCAGATCGGAGGCCGCCCAACCCAGCCCCGCCGGCTGATCATAGCCCAGCCACAATGCCGCCGAATATTTGGGCGTTGCGCCGATAAACCAGAGATCGCGCTCTTTGTCGGTGGTGCCGGTCTTGCCCATCGCCGGCCCGGCATAGCCGGCTTCTCCGCCCGCTCCCCGCGCCGCCCCGCCGGTGCCGTTGTCGATGACCAGCCGCATCAGCTCGCGGGTGAGCGCCGCCGCGTGCTCACCCCTCACCTGCTCGCCTATGACCGGCGCACTGATGCGGTAGAGCCCGGCGGGGTCCACCGCCGAAAGTACCGGGCTGCCCTCCAGGGCTTTTCCACCATTGCCCACGATGCCCGCGAAAGTGGCCATCTCCAGGACGGTGACCTCTCCCTGGCCCAGCGCCAGGCCGAATTCTTCCTTGTACAGGCTGGTATCAAAGCCCAGCTTTTTGGCGTAGTCCTTCAGTAACTTTGGACCTCCCATCTCCTCCAACAGAGAAGCGGTGGCGATGTTCTGGGACCAGGCCAGCCCCTGGGCCAGACAGGCGGTGCTGCTGTACTCCCCACCCACGTTGCGCGGGGACCAGTCCCCCTGCGGGGTCTTGAATACCCGCGGGCTGTTGGGTTCGGCGTGCGCAGCCGTAAATTTTGGGGTACCGTCGGGATTGGGGGGCTGATCAAATGCCATCGCATAGACGACGGGCTTGAAGGAGGAGCCGGGCTGGCGACGCGCAAGGGTGGCGCGGTTGAAGGAGGTGGCGGTGACATCCGAGCCCCCCCAGAGCGCGAGGATGGCGCCGCTCTGGTGGTCCATAAAGACCCCTGCCGCTTCGAGGCGATCTTTCCGCCTGCCGATGATGCTCTCCAGCCAGGGCACCTTGGTGGAAAAGAGCTTGTCCGTCTCTTCCTGCATGGCGACGTTCATCGCCACCGTTACCGTCAGACCTGCGCCATAGAGCACTTCTGGGGCCAGCTTTTTCTCCAACCATGCGCGGGTGGCCGAGAGGTAGGCCGGATAGCGCTCCGGACGGAGGGGGGCGCCAGCGGTCCGCACCTCTTCCGCCTTTGCAGCGGTGATCTGGGCGGCGTCGTAGTGGAAGACGACCTGCATGGCATCCAACACGCGGTCACGACGCTCTTTTGCCAACTCTGGATGTTGTTTGGGTGAAAAACGACCCGGCGCAGGAAGAATTGCGGCCAGCGTCGCCGCCTCCGCAAGGCTCAGCTCTCCCACGGTTTTTCCGAAGTAAAACTCCGATGCCGTGGAAAAACCACAGACAGAGAGGCTGCCGTCCTGACCCAGGTAGGGAGCATCCAGGTACATCTGGAGGACGCCCTCTTTGCCCAGGTGATCGTCGATGGCCATGGCCATCACCATCTCTTTCAGCTTCCTCCCAACGGTTTTTTCCTTCCGCTGCACAAGGTTGCGCACCACCTGCATGGACAAGGTGGAGGCCCCCTGCGAGTAGCCCCCCTCCTGCGCATTGGCCAGGATCGCGCGGCCCAGACCCTTAAAATTCACGCCGCGATGTTCATAAAAATCCCGATCCTCCGCCGCAAGGATCGCATCGAGGAGGATCTTGGGGGCCTCCCCAACGGGCAGGTGACGCCGCCACTCCCCATCCGGTCCGATCAGCTCGCCCAGCACAATGGGTGGCAGCTCTGTCCCAGAAATCAAGACTACTTTTCCAGTCTTGGTACAGAACTCACCCGGACCGGTATCCTTGCAGTCCTCCTTGTAGCCCCGGGCTTTGGCCTCCACCACGAGGCGTCCCTTGGGCGTCCCCTCGACAGGTACCGCCGCCGTCTGCACACGCGCTGGAAAAGACCAGCCCGGATGCGCCACTTGATAGCTGCGGTGGATTTCCGCCACCTCTACCGCCTCCTTCCACCAACCGGAGGCATACCAGATTGCCGGAATGGAAAAGCCAATCCCGCCGAGGAAAAAAACTGCCATCAAGAACAGGAGCAACTGCTTGAAAAGGCTACGGCGAGGACGAGGGGCGCGCATCGCGGCGGCTCATAACCTGTGCCACGCTTGGTTGCGTCCACTCCCCGAAAAGGGGACGGGAGGTTAGAAAGGAGGATGCCCCATCCCTCCTTTCTGCGTCGTTTCCTCGCTCATTCCGACCACCAGCCTGCATTGTTTATCGGCCGCTGGTACAGCTACGGGCAGCTCCGCGAGCTGGGGGAGCGGACGGCGGGCTGGCTGCGGGAGCAGGGGGTGGTCCCCGGCGATCGGGTGGCGATCCAGCTGGACAATGGCCTGGATCTGGTGGCTGCTCACCTGGGCTGTATGGCGCTGGGCGCGGTGCGCCTGCCGCTCAACAGCCACTACCAGCGTGCCGAGCTGGCGCCGATTCTGGAAGATGCAGCTCCGAAGCTGGCGATCAGCCGCCACCCCGAGCGTTTTGATGGCCTGCCCTGCCACGACCACGTCGGGAGTGGCTCCCCGGTGGCAGATTGGCCGGTTCCTCCTGAAGATATCACGGCGCTCCTCTTCACCTCGGGTACCACCGGGCGCGCCAAAGGTGCCCCCCAGACTTTTAAAATGTGGGAGTCCAACCTGGATGCACTGGCCGAGCGCTGGGAGATCACGCCGGAGCTCCGGCTGTACCTGGCCCTGCCCATGTTTCACACCCATGGTCTGGTGTTGGGGCTCCACGGCATGCTGTTGGCCGGCGCCTCCGCAGTGGTGGGAGAGCGCTTTGATGGCCAGCTTCCGCCCGAAGATGTCACCGATGTCTACGGGGTGCCCACCTGGTACCGTCGCTGGCTGCCGGTGATGGGCAGCCATCCCGAGGCTTTTCGGCGTCTGCGGCTGATGGTCAGCGGCTCCGACGGCCTGCCCGCCGCCGTTTCGGACGAGGTTTTTGCCTTGACCGGTCAACGGCTCCTGGAACGGTATGGGATGACCGAGACGGTGATGATCGCCTCCAACCCCCTGAAAGGGGAACGTCGGGCCGGAACGGTGGGCACGGCGCTGCCCGGGGTGGATATCCGCATCGAAGCCGGGGAAATCCAGGTGCGCGGGCCTTCGGTCTTTGGGGGCTACCGGCCCCGGCCGGATCCGGGTGCTTTTGTGGAGGGCTGGTTCCGCACCGGAGACGCAGGAAGCTGGGATGAAGCTGGATATCTGCGGATTACCGGGCGCAAAAAGGACCTGGTGATTGTGGGCGGGGTGAATGTTTCACCTGCCGAGGTGGAGGAGCTGCTCCGCTCGGTCCACGGGGTGGCGGAGATCGGCTGTTGTGGGCTTTCCGACGCCGATCTGAACGAGGTGGTGGCGGCAGCGGTGGTGCTGGATGGCAGCCGGTCGGAGGAGGAGGTACGGCGTGCCCTGGGGCACCGTGCCCAGGAGGCACTCTCCGGCCTTAAGCGGCCCCGTCACTACGTTTTTGTGGAGAGCCTACCCCGGAACGCGATGGGCAAGCTGCAGCGCGCACGGATTCCCCTGGAGTTGTTTGGGAGGCGCTAGAGGGGATGCCGGATCGCCGCCCCCTCCTCCGACCACCTTCCCATGGAATTCTGATACAGTCTTGACAAGTCAAGGGCATTT
>CAITDR010000020.1 GCA_903891165.1 uncultured Pseudomonadota bacterium | reverse complement strand
CGGCTTCCAGCTTGGCGATGCCCTCTTTACTTTTGGCGCTGACCGGAATCACCTCGCGGGGGGCGAAGGCGGCCATCACTGGCAGGAGCCAGTCTTTTTCTTTGACCTGGTCCACCTTATTCAGCGCCACCAGGATGTCCGGCGGCAGCTTGTCGGCGATGGCCTGGAGGCTTTTATCCAGGATGGGGTGCCCCCCTTTTGCGGCAGCGACCAGCGGGATGGCATCCACGATCCAGGTGGCGAAGTCCACCTCTTCCAAGGCGGAGTCGGTGACGTTCACCATGGACTCGTTCAGGGGGGTCCACGCCTCGTGGATGCCCGGTGTATCCAGGATCACCGCCTGGAACTGCTCGGTGGAGTGGATCCCCACGACGCGGTTGCGGGTGGTCTGCGGGCGACTGGAGACCGCCGCGAGGCGCTCGCCCAAAAGGCAGTTGAGGAGGGAGGACTTGCCCGCATTGGGGCGTCCGACAAGGGCGACAGTTCCGGCGTGAAAACTCATGGGCCGCTGGCTAACCGCTTTTTCCGGTTGTGGCGCGCCCTTGCGCAGGGATGGCCAGCAGACCATGTTGCTGCATGGCCAATTTTGCGGTGCATGTGGGTGGTGGAATCGTGGCGGGTGTGGGCATGACCGCCCTTTCGCTCCTGGTTTTTGACTTCAAAAACCCCTGGTTTGCGGCCACGGCGGGCGTCGCCGCAATCGTCGGCTCGATGCTACCGGACATCGATCACGACGAGGCAATCCCGATCCGCGAGGTTTTTGGCGTACTTGCTGCTGCCGTGCCCGCCATAGCCATGCCCTACCTTACGCGGGTCTATGGCCTGAGCACTGAGCAAGCCATCTGCTTTTTCTCGGCTACCTATCTGGGGATCCGCTTTGTGGTGGCGCCCATCTTCAAGGCCTTCACTGTCCATCGGGGCATCTTCCACTCGCTGCCCTTTATCGCCGCCGCGGGGCAGGCCCTGGCGCTGGGACTTGTGGGCCTGAACCCGATGGAGCGGCTGCTGATCGGTTTTTCCCTTTCCTTTGGGGCACTTGTACACCTGATCCTCGACGAAATCTACGCCGTGGACTTCACCGGTCGTCGCCTGAAGAAAAGCTTTGGTACGGCAATAAAGTTATGGTCTTCGGACCTAATTCCCACCATGATTTGTTATGGCGCCCTTTTGGGGCTGAGCGTGGCCTCCGTGGTACGTCTGGGGCCACTGCTACAGCGGGTTTTCTTCAAGTAGTTTCGAGAGGTGGCGGGGGAAGAGGTTGGTTTACCTCACCTCTGCTGCCGACCCCTCCAGCTCTTCGTCAAAGTTGGCCCGCAGGCGAATCAGCGGCGCAAAGGCCATCTTGCCCACCTCAAAGACCGGCTGGATCTGGGGACCATTCAGCGTGGCACGAACTTCGGCGCCCTCCAGATCGATCTGCTGGACCGGGGGGTAGTAGACCTCGGGCGGGGCGTCGGTGAGGATCAGGGCGGACGGGAGAAGGGTGCTAAGCAGCGCGGGAAGAAACATCGGTACCTCCACAAAGGTAGTGATCCCTCCCCGCTTTTCCGATCAACCCTCAGGCTGAATCTCAGCTTTTTCTTCGGTGGGCGGCGGCAGCTCGGCCACCACCGGCGCACGCAGGCGGGTCTCACGCTTCAGAACCCGGGTATAGGCAGGATCCAGGCCCAGAAGGGTGATCAGCTCACGCGGTTTGGCGGTGCGACCTTCGTCGGCCCGAGCCTCCAGCTCCAGCACGCCATCCACCAGCTCCAGGCGTTCAATAAAGGGCTTCAGGTCGATCTTCCTGCTTTTTCCATCGCGGATACGCTCCACCAGGATCTGCTCCTGGGCCAGCAGCTCCGCGACCCGCTCGGCCAGTCCCGGCGTCGCAGGCGTAAAAATGGCATAGTGGAAACCTTCCACCGTGCCCATCACACCGGGCTCCCGCAGCCCCACTTCCACCACTTCCAAGGCCAGGATATTCTGAGGCAGGGTGGCCTGGAGCCGCGCCAAGACCAACGCCGGCTCCTCCCGACGGGTCAGGCTGAGATCCATCCAGTCCCCGAGTGACTCCTCGCCCACCGGCACCGCCGCCGAGAAGTTGACTTTGGGGTGTGCATGAAAACCTTGGGAGTAGCCCACCGGCACTTTGGCACGTCGGAGCGCCCGGATCCAGGTGTGCATGTACTCCAGGTGAGACAAAAAGCGTGCATCACCGGTGCGGCCGATACGCAGGCGCAGGCGCTGCACCACCAGGGGCTCCACATACTCCGGCATGGGCTTGCGGACCCAGGCTTTTTCCAGCTTGGCGCCCTCGATATTGTCGCGCAGCATGGATGCACAAAGCGGACGCTGGACGTCGATCACCCCGCAGCGATGGCACTTGCTGTGCCGACAATCGGGCGCATGTTTAAGCTGCATGGCGCGCTCCCAGTCCTCCTGGAACCACCTCTTGGGGACGTGGATGTCCAGGTTGTCCCAGGGCAAGGCCTCTTCCGGCCGACGTTCGCGCAGGGCAAAGGCGGTGTCGAAGCCGGTGGCGGTGATCGCCTCGATCCAGGCCGCCTCGTCGCAGTGCTCACTCCAGGCGTCAAAACGTGCGCCAGCGCGGAACGCCGCTTCCAACAGGTCTCCGGCGCGCCGATCCGAGCGGGATACCAGGCCTTCCAGAAAGGTTTCAAAGGAATTGTGCCGCCCGAACTTGATGGAGCGGTTCTGCTTCAGCCGATCCAGGAGCAGCCGCTGCTTCCGATCGGTCTCGGTCTTGCCGATCTGCTCCGCCCACTGGAAGGGGGTAAAGGGCTTGGGTACAAAAGTGCTGACCCCGGTGTGCACCGATGCCTTCCGATTGTACTTGCGCCCCTCTCTTACGACGCGATCGCAGAGATCGGCGATGGCAAAAAGGTCATCATCCCGCTCAGTTGGCAGGCCAATCATGAAGTAGAGCTTCACATGATCCCAGCCCTTGGCGAAGGCATCGGTGGCCATGGTGATCAGGTCTTCGTCGGGGATCCACTTGTTGATAACCGAACGCAGGCGCGGAGAGGCCGCCTCCGGCGCAAAAGTGAGCCCGGTGCGGCGGGTATCCGCCACCATGTCGGCCAGCTCCACCGAAAAACTGTCCAGCCGCAACGAGGGGAGACTCACACTCACATGCTCGGCGCGCGCCCGTTGTACCGATTGTTCCACCAACTTCCGAACCTGCGAGTAGTCACAGGTGGAAAGCGATACCAGGGACACCTCCTCGTAGCCGGTGGCATCGAGGGTACGCTGCATCAGGCTGTCCAGGTTGTCCAGGCTGCGCTCCCGCACCGGCCGGGTGGTCATGCCCGCCTGACAAAAACGGCAGCCCTGCGTGCAGCCCCGGAGCACCTCCAGAGAGATGCGGTCGTGGACCTGCTCGGTGAAAGGCACCACGTAGTTGACCGGGAAGGTCGCCCCATCCAGGCTTTTGGTAGTCCGCTTTACAATCGTATCCCCACGCGGGATCAGCACCCCGTCCACCTCCTCGACCGGGGTCAACGCAGGCACATAGATCCCCGGGATCTCGGCCAGCGCCCGCAGGCGACTGCGGCGATCCCGGTGCTGGCGCAGAACGGCGGCGATCTCGATGACCACATCCTCGCCGTCGCCAATCACAAAAAAATCCATAAAGGGGGCGAGCGGCTCCGGGTTGAACACCGCCGGACCACCGGCAAAGGTGAGCGGATCATCCTCGCGACGATGTTCAGTGCGCAGCGGCAGGCCGGCGAGGTCGATCACATTCAGGATATTGGTGAAACAAAGCTCACTCTGAAGTGTGAAGCCAATGCCGTCGAATTGGCCCAGGCTGTCTTTGGACTCCAGCGCAAACAGCGGCAGCTTCCGATGGCGCAGCGCCGCCTCCATGTCCTTGGCGGGGGCATAGGCGCGCTCGGCCCAGACGCCCTCGATGCCATTGAGGATGGCATAGAGGATGTGCAGACCCAGGTTTCCAAGCCCGATATCGTAGAGATCGGGGAAGCAGAGCACCAAGCGGAGGTCTGCGCCCACTTTGTGGATGGCATTCACCTCGGTCCCCAGGTAGCGACTGGGTTTTTCCACGACCGGCAGCAGCTCTTCCGACAGGATCCGCCCCATGTTCAGGGCGCGCGGAGCAGGGTACACAGCAGACATCGATCCTCGCACGATGGCGGCGGATAACCTGAAAAGGAGGCACTCGGGGGGGCGGCTCTGTAGCGCCGGGCGCCGCCGGGATAGTTTGGCACATGGCCCCCCTTGCAGAGACGGTGATCCACCGGCGTGTGTTCTGGTTCCTCGTTGCCCTGGTGGTGGTGCCCACCTTGGTGCTGGCCTTTTTCGGCATCACCGGTGTGGTGGACCAGCGGGCCGCCGCAGAGCAACGCCTCCGTGAGCGCTACCTTTTGCAAGCGGGTGCGATCCAGTTGGGCATCGTGGCGCGGCTGGAAGAGGAGGATGGAAGCCTTAGAAATAGCCTGCTTCCGCTGAGGGAGGAGGATCTGGCCCAGACCCTGGAGCAGCTCAACGCGGTGGATCCGGTCCTCGGAAGGATCTGGCGGGTGGGCGATCCGGCGATGCCCGAAAGTCTCGCGGGCGCGGTGGCGGCACGTGCGGCCGATCTGAGTCCCAAGACACCGGTGACCTTCCTGACCTTGGAGGAAGGAGACCTCCCGATGACGGTGGCGATATCGCGTGTGCGTGACGACCTGATCGTCGCCTATGAGCTGGATGTACGCGCGATTGACGCCCTGGTGGTGCCCGAGCTGGTCGGCAAATATTTCCCCAACGAAGCGGCGGACTATCACCTGCGCACCGGGCTGGTGGAGATCTCCAGCGCCGTCTCCTTTACCCGCCTTCGGCAGGATCTTGCGGTGCGCCTTGCCGAGGAGGAGGGGCTGGTCGATCGACCGTTGAACCCGCCTTTTGGCGCCTGGCGGATCACCATCTCGCCCACGGCCGACCCACCCGGGGCACGCTGGCGCACCATCGCGGTGCTGCTGATGGCGGGAATGGTGGTGGCGGGGGTGTGGACCATGGGCAGAGCGATTGCCCAGCAAGCAAATATGTCCAGGTTGCAGACGGACTTTATCTCATCGGTGTCGCATGAATTGAAAACGCCGCTCACGTCGATCCGGATGTTCATCGAGACTCTCCAGAGTGGCCGGGTTCGGGATCCCGAAAAAGTCCAGGAATGTCTTGATATTATTGCCGCAGAGAGCGAACGCCTGTCCCGAAAGATCGAGCGGGTACTGTCCTGGGCGCGGATGGAAGCGGGGCGACGAAACTACGACTTTGAGATCCTGTCCCCAGGGGAGGCCATCGGGGAGACCCTGGCCGCCTTCCGCACCCAGCAGCTGGACGGGGGCAACGCGGTCGATGTGGAGCTTCCCAAAGGACTTCCGCTCATCCGTATCGACCGGGACGCCTTTGGGGAGGCGCTGTTGAACCTGCTCTCCAATGCCCGGAAGTACGGAGGCCAGGATGTCCGCATTCGACTGGATGCGTGGGTCGAGAACCGTTTTGTGGCCATCCGTGTGGCAGACGATGGGCCAGGTATCCCCGAGTCGGAGCTGAAGCGGATCTTCGAGAAATTCTACCGTCCTAAGATCCTTCTTTCCCAGAATACCCAAGGTTCTGGGCTGGGTCTCGCCATCGTGCGCTCGGTGATCGAGGCCCACCGGGGGCGGGTGACGGTGGAGAGTGTGGTGGGCAAAGGTGCCGCGTTTACACTCCGTTTTCCAAAAGCCTAGGCGCGCTCAGCTTGCGGGGTCCGCAGGCAGCCCATCCAGAGGCGCGCGCAGCTCGGCCATGGCCTCGTCACACCAGGTCAGCATCGCCTCCTCCACCAGCTCGGCAAAACGGAGGGTCAGCCGGAAGCGGCGTGCTCCCTCGGGATCTTCGGGGCTTCGGTTGTCGGCCCCCTGCCGAAGGCGGCGGCTCTCCACCAGCGATGAGCGCAGGGTCAGCACATGGCGCAGGCCTAGGCCCGGCCCCGAGGCCCCCGAAAAAAGCAGCTTCAACAGAACTTCCTGGCGTGGTGCTTCCCACTGAGCCACCTCCTGCAGCCAGGCGTCCAGCTCCTGCTTCCCCGCCTCGGTGAGCTGGTAGACCTGGCGCGGCGGGCGTCCCTCCCGCTGCTCGGTCTGGTGGGTCACCCGACCTTCCGACTCCAGGCGCCGCAGCACGGGATACAGATTTCCGTAGCTTTCCCTCCAGAAATGGCTCATCACCTCTTCGGTGTATTTCTTGATGTCATAGCCGGTGCGCAGACCCAGGCCGATCATCCCCAGCACTGCATAGCGTGTTTTTCCCGAGGCAGACATGGTCACTCCCGTTTCGATATATTCCAGCCATGAATATCATGGAACGGAATATTCTACCACGGTAGCTATAGGATCAAGAATATATCGAACCGATAGCTGAAGGCGCTCAGAGGCCGCTGCCCGAGAAGAGGTGGACGGCCCCGGCCCCCAGCGTGGAGGCATCGTAGCCGGCGGCGCCGAGGAGCAGATCCGGCACACCGTCGCCGGTGACGTCGCCCGGCCCGCCCACCGCCCACCCCAGGTAGTCGAGCGCGCTGTCCCCCACAAAGCGGGCGCCGCCGCTGCCATAGACGCTGGAGATGGCCACGGTGCCACTCCGGGTGGCGCCATCGATCAGGTAGACCGCACCATTGTCGGCAATGGCGCTGGTATTGTTGTAGGTGCGGGCCCCCGCCAATACGTCCGCCCGGCCGTCTTGGTCCACATCCCCCACCGCCGCCACCGACCACCCAAAATAGTCGCCCAGGGTTTCGCCAGTGAATTTGACCTGCACCGGCGCCGAAGTTCCCAGGTTGGCATTGGCACTTGGGCCATCGACAAAGTAGACCGCCCCCACCCCGCTGTTGTTGCGGTAGGCCCCGATGACCAGGTCGTCGGTACCATCGTTGTCGGTATCGGCGACGGCCAGGGCGGCCCCGGCCAGCTCGGCGGTGGTGCCCAACAGGCGCGTACAGGTGGAGCCACTGTTCACGCTGTGGCTGCCGGAGCTGAAGCCTCCTTCACACACAAATATCGCCCCGACATCACTTACGGTTCCGTTGAACAGGGGGGCGCCGATGATCAGGTCGAAAAAGCCATCCCCGTCCACATCCCCCGAGGCGAGGCTACTTCCGATCTGGTCGGTGGAGACCGAGTGCGTGAAGTAGGAGAAGGCGGTGGCCGCACTCACATTGGTATCCGCGGTGATCGGCAAATTCATCACATACACCCGGCCGGCATCGGCGGTGCTATAGGTGGGGGCGGCCACGGCCAGCTCCTCGATGCCGTCGCCGTTGCTGTCGCCCAACATCGTGACCGGACCCAGCGCATCCCCGCCGATTTCTCCCTTCAGACGTACCGCAATGCTGGAGAGCAACGGCGTTCCGGGCGCAGGATTTTCGATCAGGTACACCACCCCGGACTGCAGGGCGGCGCCGTCCGCCACCGGTGCACCGATGGCGAGCTCCTCGTTTCCATCGGCGTCCACATCACCAAGGACCGCAAAATACCGGCCAAAATCGTCGGCCGAGCTCTCCCCACCGATCACCACATCGGCCCCGGAAAGTGCCCCGCCGGTGCTGTCCAGCGGCCCGTAGAGCAGGTAGGCCGCCCCTGCCGTGGCAAAAGTGGCGCTGTCGTCCGCAGCACCGAGCAGCAGGTCGTTGTGGCCATCGCCGTTGATGTCCAGCTCTCCCGCCCACAAGGACGACCCGGCGGCAGCGTTGTTACTGACACCGGTGTAGAGCGCGAGCCCCTCTCCAGCATCCCATGCACCGCTCAGCGCGCAGGCCGAATCCGGGCCGCCATCGCAGTCATTGTCGATGTTGTCCTGGCAGATGTCCGCAGCCCCCGGGGAGATGGTCGCGTCGGCATCGTCACAATCGTTCCCTGCAAAGCCGTAGCCGGCGGGACTGTTGCAGCGCCGCAACGCCACCCCCGTACCATAGCCGTCGCCATCTGCGTCGGCATACCAGGATGTTTGTCCGGTGGCGCTGGGATCGTTGTCATCGGTAAGACCGTCGCAGTCCTCGTCGGCGTCGGCGCTATCGCAGATTTCCGGGGCCCCGGGGTTGGTGGTCGCGGCCGCATCATTGCAGTCGGTGCTGTTGACCACGTAGCCGGAAGGCTGGTCGCAGCGGGAGAGGCTGCTGGTAGACAGACCGTAGGTGTCGCTGTCACTATCCCGGTACCAGCTGCTTTTTCCAGTGGCACTGGGGTCGCTGTCGTCGGCGAGGTTGTCGCAGTCCTCGTCGGTGTTGGTCGCGTCGCAGATTTCCACGGCGGCGGGGGAGATCGCGATGTTGCTGTCGTTACAATCCGTACTGTTACTTACATAACCGGCGGGGCGGGCACAGCGGGCCAGAGTGGAGGCGGAGCTGCCGTAGCCATCGGCGTCGCTGTCCCGGTACCAGGTGCTGGTGTTGGTCACCGAAGCATCGGCATCTTCGGTCAGACCGTCGCAGTCCTCGTCGGTGCTGCTGCCGTCACAACGCTCGGTTGCAGCTGGCGAAATGGTCGCGTCACCGTCGTTGCAGTCCGCTCCCCGCGCCACTTCAACGGCAGCCGCGTCGCAAGCGGAGCGTTGGCTGCTGTCGCTGCCATAGCTGTCCTGGTCGCGATCGCTGTACCAGCGGCTCTGGCCGGTGGCACTGGGATCGTTGTCGTCGGCCACACCGTCGCAATCTTCGTCGGTGTTGGTAGCGTCGCAGACCTCGGTTGCAGAGGGAGAAATGGCGGAAAGGGCGTCGTTGCAGTCGCCGGAGAGGCTGCTGTAGCCTGCCGGAGGATCACACCAGTCCACCGCAAGGCCAGTGCCATAGCCGTCGCTATCTGCATCCCGAAACCAGCCGGGGCGGCTGGGAATACCCAAATCGGCATCGTCTGCAAGGCTGTCACAGTCTTCTTCGGTGTTGGCGGCATCGCAGATCTCGGTTGCAGCGGGAGAAATGGCGGCAAGG
>CAITDR010000019.1 GCA_903891165.1 uncultured Pseudomonadota bacterium | reverse complement strand
CTGGGCCAGCATCGCGCCGGGGCGCTCGGTGGTCTGCACCCCCAAGGCCTCCGCCGCGCTGCGCTCCATCTCGCGAAGGATCAGCACCAGCAGCACATTAAAGGCGCCCAAGGCCCCCAAGTAGGCCAGGGTCGCCATCTGCAAAAGCCGGGTACGGGCCGCCTCCCCGGTTTCATAGGCCGCCACCCAGAAGGTCTCGCGCCAGAAGCGGATCATGGGCGGGGAAGCTCCAGATCCCGGATACGGCTGAGCGACATCACCACATCGGAGGAGATGAAGGAGAGCGGATCGGTGTATTCCTCGGGAAGATCGGCGGCAACCTCGGGCGGAAGCACACTACGAACGCCATCTTCTGCGACCACTGCCGCATCCAGAACATCGGCACCTAAGGCCATCATGTCGCGACGCTCCACCGTGCCGGTGGACTCGGCCCGGTTCACAAATTCCTCTACCGACAGCTTGAGGGAGGCATTCATCTTGTCGTAGACCGCCTCCACGGTGGCGATCTGCGCTTCGTCCAGGTCGGCCTCCTCCGAGAGGGCGGCGATGGCCTGGGCCCGGCGGGCGTCCAGGACGGCTGCCATCTCCTTCAGCTCTTCTTCAGGGGGGAGTTTGGTTTTGGGCGGCCCGGCCCCTTCGTCGATGGGCACCGGCTCTACCGGTGCCTCCGGCTTTTCCCCCGCGACCCCCGGCTTGGCGGAGGAGACGCTGGGCCCCGACGCTTTCTCGTCGGGACTGTGCATCCCTCCGGCGCCCAGAAGATCCCGGACCGAAGCGGCAGCATCCGTGCGACAGTCCTTCCCCCGGCCGGCATCCAGCTCCGAGCGCAACCGCAGAAGCTCACCCCTTGGCTGCCAGGCCCCAAGAAGGATGCCCACCACCAGAGCCAGAACCACCGGAAGAAAACGATGCATGAGCTCCATCTATCAAGAAAAGGCAGAAAAGCCGGTCCCGGACAGCTTCTCCGTCAAAGAAGCGTCTGGCCTCGAAATCCTTGAGAAAAACCCTTGACGCGTCCAGACCAACGGGTCAGAAAAGGGTCACTGAGGCGTGTATGGTCCCTGAAGCTCTGCGGCATCCTCCCGGCGGAAAACCCTGGCTGCTCTACCTGGTCCTTGCGGGCAGCGTGGCCTTTAACATCGGGGTCTTAAGTCGCTATGGGGCCAGTACTCCGGAAGTGCCTGGCGTGGCTGCGCCCGCGCCAGTGCAGGCCATCGGCGAGGCCACCGAAGTCTCCAATGCTCCGGTTCCTCCTGAACTTCTGGCGCCGCTTCCCACGGCTCAGGGCTCGGTGAGCGCTCCGGGCAGCCTGCATTTCTCGGGCGCCATCACCCGCAGCCTCTCCGACACTTTTGTGGCGGCTCCGACCAGCAGTCCGGCGGCCCTTTCAGCAGTATTTACCCGTCTTTTTGCCTGGGATGTAGACATGCGTCGCGACCTGCACAAGGGCGACGTGGTCGAAGTGCTCTTTGAGCAGCCTGCTTCCGGCGAGCCTGTGGTGCTGGCCGCTAAGCTGCACCTTCAACCTGGATCTTCGGCAGAACGGGTGTTTACCGCCTACCGCTACCAGGCCCCCGGGGACGCCTATCCCTCCTACTGGTCCGCCGAAGGCCAGGAAGTGCCCCGCCGCCTGATCGACGGCCCCATGGAAAACTACGAGCAGATCACCAGCCTTCTGAAGGACCGCCCTACCCACGAGGGTATGGACTTCAAGACCAACATGGGTACCCCGGTGGTGGCTCCCCGGGCCGGCTCGGTGACCCGCACCAATTGGAACCATGCGGCCAATGGTAATTGTGTGGAAATACAGTATCAGGATGGCACGCTGGCCAAATTCCTGCACCTGAACGAGAACATGGTGCAGGCGGGGCAGCGGGTGACCGCAGGCACGGTCGTTGGCAAGTCTGGAAACACCGGCCACTCTACCGGTCCACACCTGCACTATCAGCTGGAGCAGGGCGGCCGGGTGGTAGACCCGATCAAGTACCACGGCACTTTGCGCCGTCAGCTTCAGCCCACGGCCATGCCCGGCTTCACCGAGCGCGTGACCCAGCTCGATCGGCAATTGGGTGAGCAGGTGGCGGTGAATCCCTGATCGGGTTCCGGGCTTGCTGCATGACAGCAAAAATATTTTGCTTTGCAGCAATCTGAGCCTCCCCGGAGCCATGCCCATCGGTTAGTCCTCCGCACCTTCAGGAGGACAAGGTGAATCTCAATGTGACAAGGGCGCTGGTCACCGGCGGCGCCAGCGGTATGGGCAAGGCTTTTACGTTGAGTCTGGCGCGTGATGGGGCCGATGTGGCCTTTTGCGATCTGGATGCAGCAAAAATCGCCGAGGTCGAGGCAGAGGCCAAGGGCCTGCCCGGCAAAGTAGTCGGCTTTGTGGCGGATGTTTCCAAGGAAGATCAGGTCACTAAGCTGATTGGCGATGCAGCCGCGGCTTTGGGCGGCCTCAACGCCCTGGTCAACAACGCCGGGCTGTTTCGTGACGGTCTCTTGGTGAAGAAGGACAAGGACAGCGGCGAGATCAAAAAGATGTCCCTTGCCAACTGGCAAAAGGTCATCGATGTGGATCTGACCGGTCCCTTCCTGTGTACCCGCGAGTTTGCGGCCCACTGCATCGCAACCAACACCCGCTCTGCCGTCGTGATCGCAATCTCGTCGGTATCTCGCCATGGCAACCCGGGCCAGACCAACTATTCCGCAGCCAAGGCAGGTTTGATTGCCGATACCAAGCTGTGGTCCATGGAGCTGGCCCGCTACGGAATCCGTACCGGCGCGGTGGCGCCCGGCTTCATCCAGACCCCGATCCTGGACGGAATGAAGCCCGAAGCCCTGGCGATGATGGTCAAGGGCGTGCCGCTGGGCCGCACCGGTCTGCCGGAAGAGATCTACCTCGCGGTGAAGTTCATTATTGAATGTGACTATTTTACCGGGCGCTGCGTGGATGTGGACGGCGGACTGAACCTGTGAGGGGCGCCACCGCCGCTATCGGTTAGCCCTGTGTGGGGAGAGCCGATGCCGGCGGAGGTGGCTGCGCTGATCGCCGATGCCTACTACCTGCTCCGCACCGACCGTGCGGAGCAGGCGGCATTTGTTGCGGGAAGATTGGTGGAGGAGAACCCGGAGGATCCGGCTCTCCACCGTCTGTT
>CAITDR010000018.1 GCA_903891165.1 uncultured Pseudomonadota bacterium | reverse complement strand
TGAAGGCCGCCGCCGCGCGCGAGCCGGGCTGGCTTTTTGCCGACCGGAAGGAGCTGATCCACACGCTGAAGGCGGTGATGATGGCGGCGGACACGAACGGCGACTTCAACGCGGGTTTCGGTGTCGGCATCCGTGCCAATGGGGCGGGGCTGGTCGAGCTGCGCGCCACCAACGGGTACACGGCCGCACGGGCAAAGCTGCGGGCTGCGGGGGAACTGGGGCGGCTTGGCCAGACCATGTTCACACGGGAAGCCGCCGCAAAGCTGGTGAAGCTGCTGAGCCGGGAGGGCAGCGAGCTTGTGGGGTTGAGGAGCATCCGGAATGGGAGCTACGACGATCTGCAAGTCTACGGGCGCAACATCGGAAGGTTCGACCTGCCCTGGAATGGAGAATCCGCGCTGGACCAGTTTGACGCCGAGGGCGTATGGCCTCGGTTTGTCCTGGGGGCAAGGGTACGTGCGGTGGTGGACCGGGAAGATCTACTGCTGCGGCTGAAAAGCCAGGAGCACTGGGTTCCCGTAGAAGTGAAAGGCCATGTGCGGGTCGGGTGGAAGGTGGAGGGAGAAGCGCGGATGCTGACGATGCAGGTGAACGGCGCCCCGACCGCCCTGGAGTTACCGGTGCAGGGGGAATGGCAGGGGGGAGAGGACTTCGGCCTGGACCTGGACTATCTGAAGCGGGCGCTGCGCTCGTTCACAGCGGGCCGGGTGGAGATCGCGCAGGAGGCCAGGGTGAAGGGGAAGAAGGCGAAGCCGCCGGCGCTGGCGGCGGTGCGCATCCGGTCGGCGGAGGGGGAGGAGGCGGAGCCGGAGTGGGTGGTGATGCCGGTGAGGTTGGGGTGAAGGGGATTGCACTGCTATCGACCTGGACGCAACCGGGGCGGTGACGCCGGTGAGTTACGGTGAGGGGATTGCCCCTCCCACCCGCTTCGCTTCCCCCAGCCCCCGGCGCGTGTTACAGACCATCTCCCATGCCCGCCTCCGCCGAACGTTCCGCCTTCTATCGGGCCGCCTTTCTCGGCCTTCTTGCCTTGGATGCCAGGGAGACCACCCGTTCCCGTTTCGGGCCCGACGTCGACGCCCGCTGGCAGTCGTTTGCCGGAGATCTCGACGCCGCAGACCGCATTGATCTGTTGCTTCGAGATGCCACCAACCGCTGGAAATACGCCTTTTCTCCCGCCCTAGTGTTCTCCCTGCCCGGCCTGGCTCAGGATGAGCCCTTCGGGCCCGACTGGGAAAACCTGCCCGCGACAGACGCCGACCGGCTCTTCGCTGCGACGCTCACACCCACCTTGTCCGCCATCGCCGAATGCCTTGGCATTCCTTCCGCCGCCGTGGCCCTCCCCCCCATCACCCCCGCCACTCGTCTGCGCATTGCTGGCGGGGCGGCGGTCCTTGCGGTCGCTCGCCATTTCGCGAATCATCCGACGTTGGACTGGGTCTCTCAGGTGACCGTGATTGCGGATGTACCAGCGGTTCGTCAGTTTGCGGGGCTGGCGGCGCTCTTTGCCGGTGACGCTGGGGCAACCTTCGTGGTTTCTTCTTCGGCGAAGGGCGAAACAGGAATCGCCGTGGTGTCCGAGGATGCCAGCCCCGATGAACTGGCCGCGGCAGGGAAATAAGCCGTGGCCCTTTCCAAGGAGCGCATTCATCGTGGTCGCGAAACGTCCTTTCCTTGGGAGCGGGCGGCACTGGATTTCGTGATCGGCGAGCTGCCCGATACCGATCCCCACCAGTTCTGGGAACTGCAGGAACTGCTGGACCCCAATACTGGCCGCCTCTACGAGCTGGACATGCTGGTGCTCGGTCGCCACGCCCTCTATCTGGTGGAGATCAAGAGCCATCCCGGGGTTCTCAAGGGTGACCTCCAGGATTGGCGTTTCATCGACGGCACCATCGTTCGCCGCCTAGAATGTCCCTACTCCCTCACCAATCACAAAGCCCGCGTCCTTGGCGACCTGTTGGAGCGCCGCCTGCCCGCTGGACGGCCTTTTGTGCAGCCGCTGGTTTTTGTGTATGAGGAAGCCAAGGAGAGCGGCCCCGCAAAAATCCAGTTGGATGTTCCCACCCCTGAATGGCTGCTGCATCGCGGCACCCTCAAATCCACCATCGTCAATGGCATGGCCGCCGGTCGGGGGCGCCTCGTAGATCGCGACATGGTCCGCAAGCTGTCCCAGTCCCTGCGCGATCTTGGCCTCAAGGCCAGCACCCATTCCCGCCTGGTCGCTGGCTACAACCTCAAAGAAACCGTGGATGAGGGGCCTGGCTACCAGGAACACCGAGCCGTCAAAGCGGGGCTGGCCAACGATACTGCCCGCATCCGCAGCTACCTGGTCGCCCGCCAGACCACCACCGAGAACCGCCAGACTATCAACCGTACCGCCGAGCGCGAAGCCGATGTTCTCTCCCGCTTAGGCCAGCATCCCAACATCCTTGGCTACCGCTATTTTGAGCCCAATGCGCCCCTGGGCCCGGCCATTGTTTTTGAAGCCTTCGATCAGGCACTTCCTCTCCAGGTTTTCCTTCGTACCGAACCCGGTCTGCCCTTCGACGACCGCCTTCAGATCCTTCAACG
>CAITDR010000017.1 GCA_903891165.1 uncultured Pseudomonadota bacterium | reverse complement strand
GCGGTGCGATTTCATTGTGGAGATTCTTCTCGTTGTTATTCGTAACGGATCGCTTCGATCGGGTCGAGGCGGAGCTGTCGCACTGCCTGGAGGCGATCACAAGAGAGGCGCTGATCCGTCCGGGCCTGGATCTGGAGGTCACCCACGACGATCGGGAGTTGGTACGCTGTCTATCCGGGGGGGACCGTCGGCAGCGGGCGACGGCTCTTTTGGGCGAACATGGTGCGGCGCTGGTGCCGGTACACTTCCGCCGTGGCAACATCGAGGTGGAGGCACTGGTGTCGCCGGTGGGGGTACACCGGTCGTCCTCGACGGGGTCCTCCTATCTGTATGTGAATGGGCGCTTTGTACGTGACCAATTGTTGCGACGGGCGCTTTCCTCTGCTTACGCGGCGATTGTGCCCAAGGATCGCTATCCGCTGGTGGTGTTGGAGCTTCGTATCCCCCCGTCTGAAGTGGATGTGAATGTCCATCCTGCTAAAACCGAGGTACGATTTGTACATGCCTTGGCGGTGCAGGAGGCGCTGACCGCCGGTTTGCGCGAGGCGCTGGCGGCGGAGGGGATCCACCGCCCGGTGTCCTCCGAGGCGCGCTATCGGCCGATGGAGGATCGCAGCGAGTATTTGTTTGATGTGCGGAGTGGCGAGGATTCGGGCGGAGAAAATACGGTCGCACCGACGGATGCTGAGCTGGAAGAGGTGTTTCGGGCGGAGCAGGAGGCCGAGGAGGAGACCAGAGGTGGTGGGCTCCAGGCGGAGCTGGAGTCGCGTGGGGAGTTTTTGGCGGGGGGATCTGAGGTGGAATCGAGGGGGCCTCTTGACGCTGCTGAGCCAAGGGGAATAGGGCTTTCGGACTCGGTGGGGGAGGAGGTTGCAGCGGGAGATCTTGGCGGTGGGGAGGGTGGTAGCGCGGCTCCTTCCGGCGCGGATCCGGATGTTCTTTCGAGTAGGAGTCTTGACGGTGCAGAGAGCGGCCGGGGGCCGGAGCAGCCGCGTCGCCAGACCGACCCGGCCCGGATCCCCCCCGTCGATGCCCGATCGTTGCCCCCTCCTCCGACCACCTCTCAGGCATTTTCGAGGCAAGGCCTTGACGCTGCGCGTCTGCCGGTCCCGCCGCCCAATACTCAGGTACTTTCGAGAGCAGGTGTTGACGCTGGAAAATCGTCTGCCCCCCTGGCTTCTCGGCCGACGGAGAGCCTGGACCATACCCCGGTGGTGCAGCGGCTGCCGGCCCTACCGCCCGGTTTGCCCCAGCGTGCGAAGGCCGCGGTGTTGGAGCGGCGTGGGCCACTCTTGCCGGTGCGGCGTTATTCCGAGCTGCGTATCATCGGGCAGTTGGCGAATACCTACATTCTCTGCGAGGGAGGCGGGGAGTTGCTGATTGTGGATCAGCATGCGGCGCATGAGCGGGTGAACCTGGTGCGCCTGGAGCGTCAGCAGAAAGATGCGCTTGGTCCGTCGCAGCGCCTGTTGACGCCGGTGATGGTGGAGCTGCCCCCGGCCCGGGCGCGGGTGCTGTCGCAGGGCCTGGATGGGCTGAGTCGCTATGGCCTGGAGCTGAGCTTTATGGGAGGAGGGAGCTTTGCAATTCATGCCATCCCCCCGGCGCTCCAACGTGAAGATCTGGCGACGCTGTTGGCCGATGCGGCGGACGATGTGCTGGCCGGTGGACCGGGGCGCAGTCCTGAGGAGCGGGTGCAGCGGGTGCTGGCCACGATGGCCTGCCATGCCTCGGTGCGGGCGGGACAGCCGCTGAGTCTGCCGGAGATGGAGGAGCTTTTACGCGCTTTGGACGTGGTGGATTTTGGGGTCTGTGCCCATGGGCGGCCGGTGGTGGTGCGCCTGGATGTCGCCGAGCTGGAGCGGAGGTTCCACCGGACATGAAGCCGCTGGTGATTCTGGGTCCTACGGGGGCCGGAAAAAGTGCGATAGCCCTGGAGATTGCTGAAAAGTACGGCGCGCGAATTGTGTCTATGGATGCAATGGCGGTGTACCGGGGGATGGATATTGGCACCGCAAAGGCGACTGCTGCGGAGCGCGCCCGTGTGCCACACTACGGCTTGGACCTGCGGAATCCTGATGAGCCCTTCACGGCGATGGACTTCCGGGAGCTGGCGGACGCGGTGGAAGGGCCGAAGATCCTCTGCGGGGGGACGACCTTCTATTTCCGGGCGTGGATCCAGGGGATTGTACCCGCACCGGTCGGAGATCCTGCGCTGCGGGCCGAACTTGAGAAGTTGGAAGATCCCTGGATCGAGCTTCAGAAAGTGGATCCGGTACTCTCGGCCCGGCTGCACCCCAATGACCGGGTGCGGATCCTCCGTGGTCTGGAAGTCTTTCTGATCGGAGGGCGTCCGCTCTCGGAGCTGCACGCTGAGGATCCAAAGTTACGACGGGATGCAGAAGTTGTATGGGTGGATCGAGAGGATCTGTACGAGGCCATCGATGCACGGGTCCTGAAAATGATGGCGGCGGGCTACCTGGAGGAGGTGCAGGCCCTTCGGGCCGCGGGCTACGGGCCGCAGCACAAGCCCATGTTGTCGCTGGGCTACAAGCACCTGAGCGCTTTTCTTGACGGGTCAATAGACTTGGCTGAGGCGGTACGTCGGACACAAACCGAGTCTCGTAACTTCGCCCGAAAACAACGTTCCTTTCTGCGCTCCTGGGGGCTCACTCCGGGTGCAGATCCATGGGCCGCAGCGGCACGCGCTTTTGGGCATGACGATGAAGGGACGGTCGTTGACACAGCGTGACGGAACAGAGGCTCCGGAGAGTCGTTAATCGGTGTCTACCCACTATGATGTTCCTCCTCCTGGCCTGTGCTGCTCCGACCCGCGACCACTTCGATGTGGGCGGGGAGATGTCTGCGCTGATGGTGGACGTGGAGGTGGGCAATGTCCGCATTGTGGGCGCGGAACGCTCGGATGTGAGCATCACCCGCCGGATGGAGGGGGCGGCGACGGGGCGGCCACTGCTGGAGGACGGGCTCCTGACGGTGGAGGCTTCCTGCGAGAGCCTCCTGCCCTGTCGTACCGACCTGGATATCGAGGTTCCCGCGGATCTTCCTGTAATGTTGTCGGTACGCCAGGGGGATGGCTGGGTGGTTGCCCTGCGCGGTGAGCTGACCGCCGAACTTCAGGACGGGGATCTGGATGCCACCGAGCTGGGCTCGCCGATCCTGCGGGCGCGCCTGGGGACCGGGGATGCTTTTCTGCGCTTTGAAAGTGCTCCTTCGGAGCTGCGTGTGGCCGCCGGGATGGGGGATCTGCGCGTGGTGCTGCCGCCGGGGGGCTATGATCTGGACCTCGGCGGTCTGGGTGGGGTGGAGCAATCCGGGGTGGTAGACCAGCCGGGGGCGCCCAAGGTGGAGCTTCAGACGTCGGCGGGGCGGGTGAGCCTGCGGGCCGAGCTGCCGGCGGCGCGGCGGTTGGAGGGGGCGGAGCTGGCGGGGCGCTAGGGCTCAGCCCACCAGAAACTTGGCCAGCCGCATCATCCAGCCCTGGTAGGGGGCTCCCAACAGGGCGGCCGCCGAGAGCCTGGACTGGTGGAACACCGCTTTTTCGTGGCTGAAGGTACGGAAGCCCTCAAAGCCGTGGTAGGCCCCCATGCCGGAGGCACCGGTACCGCCGAAGGGCAGCTCTTCCTGGGCCACGTGGTACATGGTCTCGTTGATACACACACCGCCGCTGATACTACGTTGTAGGACGGTTTCGATGCGAGCTGCGTCGTGATCGAAGTAGTACAGGGCCAGGGGGCGGGGACCGGTGGCCACTTTTTCGAGGGCGGCCTCCAGGGTGGGGCAGGCGAGGATGGGCAGGAGCGGGCCGAAGATCTCCTCCTGCATCACCAGCATGTCGGACGTGGCGCCCACGATCAAAGTGGGGGCACATTTCCCGCTTCCTTCCATGTTTTCGGAGGCGGGGTTCACCTCGATAATGGTGGCGCCCTTTCGGCGGGCATCCTCTACCAGCGCCTGGAGGCGCTGCAGGTGGCGGGGCTGGAGAATGCCGGTGTAGTCGGGGTTGTCGCGCAGGCGGGGGTAGAGCTGGGCGATGGTCTTGGCGAGTTTATCGGCGATGGCGGCGGGATCTCCGCCAGGCAGAAGCAGGTAGTCCGGTGCGACGCAGGTCTGCCCGGCGTTCAGCAATTTTCCGGTGGCGATGCGCTTGATGGCATGGTCCTGGTCTGCAAGAGGATGCAGGATCACCGGGGATTTTCCGCCCAGTTCCAGGGTGACGGGGGTGAGGTGCTCCGCCGCCGCCTGCATCACTTTTCGACCCACCACCGTGGAGCCGGTGAAGAAGATGTGGTCCAGCGGCAGGTGGCAGACGGCATTGCCCAACTCGGGTCCACCTTCCAACAGGACAACTTCTTCCTCGGTAAAGCAGGTACTCACCATCGCCCGAAGCAGGCCAGAGGTGGCGGGGGTGAACTCGGAGGTTTTCAGGAGCACCCGGTTTCCCGCGGCGATGGCCGCCGTCAGCGGCACCACCGCAAGGTGAAAGGGGTAGTTCCAGGGGGAGAGGATGGCCACCACCCCTTTGGGCTGCCGCCGCAGCTCGCCCCGGGCGGGCAGGAAGGCCCAGTGGACATCGCGCGGCTCCGGGGCCATCCAGTTGGACAGCGCGCCCAGGGCATGGCGCAGCCCGGCGGTGACGATGAACAGCTCGGCCAGCAGGCTCTCCATCGGCGCGCGGCTGCCGAAGTCTTTTTGGATGGCCGCTATCAGGGGGCCCTGGTTGGCCACGGTCCAGCTGAGCATGGCCTGGAGCTGTGCCCGGCGCCGGGCTTCGGGCGGTGCAGCCACCTGTGCAGCCGCGCGAAGCCGCTGGTAGTGGCTTTGGAGACCGACCAGATCGTCGCCGTGATCTTCACTCAAAACGCACCTCCGCTTCGTCCGCGAACAGCGCGCGGATCGCATTTTTGACGGTTCGGGTAGGCGCCACCTTCCAGCTCTCCAGGCGCAGCGGGGCCAGGAAGGCGCCGGTCTCTTGCAAGCTAAGGCGCAGGTCGCAGCGCCCCTTGTTCTGTTGTAGCAGCTCTTTCAGCTTGGCGACGCGATCCAGAGTCACGACACTCGTGGGGATCTTCAGCAGGATGCGGTTGGTGTTCCGCTCCCGCACCGTTTCGGCGACTTCCGCGCTATCTGCGAGGATCTTGACCCCATCCTCCTTCCGCTCCAGCTTCCCGCGCACCACCACGGGCTGCTCGGAAGTCAAGGCGGCTTGAGAGCGGATGAATGCCTCGGGGAAGAAGACCGCTTCTACACTGCCCTGCAGGTCTTCCAGCAGGGCAAAGGCCATCTTGTCGCCCTTTTTGGTCTTGATCACCCGCAGGGAGCTGACCATCCCCAAGACGCCCACCTCCTTCTCGCTCTGGCCGCCACTCAGACGGTCGATCGTCATCAGGCGCATCCGCTCGGCGTCGGGACTGTACTCCTCGACCGGGTGGCCCGAAAGAAAGAGTCCAAGCGCATCTTTTTCGTTGCGAAGGCGCTCGGCCAGCGGCCAATCTGGTACCTCGGGAATTTTCAACTGGGGGCGCTGAGCCGCCCCAAACAGGCTCACCTGGCCCGAGGCCTTGCGCTCCTGCTCGGCGGCGGCAGCGGCCATCGCATCTTCCAGGACATTTGCCATACGCGCGCGGCTCAGACCGAAGCAGTCCATGGCGCCGGCCTTGATCAGCACTTCCAGTACCTTTTTGTTGACCCGACGACCGTCTACTTTTCCGAGGAAGTCCATAAAGTCCGTAAAAGGGGACTTCTCGCGCGCCTCGGTGATGGCGACGATCGCCGCTTCGCCCATCCCCTTGATGCCGCAGAGACCATAGCGGATGGACCGGCGATCTTCGCGGGGGACCTCAAAACCCGACACGGAGCTGCGTAGATCAGGAGGAAGGATGCGGATTCCTGCCTTGCGGCAGTCGCCGATATACACCACCAACTTGTCGGTGTCGCCCGCATCCATGGTCATCAGCGAGGCCATATGCTCGGCGCGGTGGTGGGCTTTGAGCCAGGCCGTCTGGTAGGCGATGTAGCCGTAGGCCGCGGAGTGCGACTTGTTGAAGCCGTACTCGGCGAATTTCGCGAGGAGGTCAAACAGGTCGCTGGTCTTCTGCTCGTCGTGGCCCTTGGCGGTGGCACCGCTGACAAAGCGGCTTTTCTGCTTGGCCATCTCGGCGGCGTCTTTTTTACCCATGGCGCGGCGCAACATGTCCGCTTCTCCCAGGGAGTAGCCGGCGAGCACCTGAGCGCACTGCATGACCTGTTCCTGGTACACGATGGTGCCGTAGGTGTTCCCGAGGATACTCTCCAGCTCCGCAAAGGCATAGACGACGAGCTTCTTCCCATGCTTCCGGTCGATAAAGTCATCCACCATACCCGACGATAGTGGACCCGGACGGTAGAGTGCCACCAGGGCCACGAGGTCGTCCAGGCAGTTGGGCTTCATCCGCGTGAGCAGCTCGCGCATTCCCGAGCTTTCCACCTGGAATACGCCGAGGCCATCTCCCTTGGACAACAGCGCATAGGCTTCCGGGCTGTCCTCCGGGATCCGGCCGATGTCGATCTTCTGGCCGGTGTTCCGCTCCACCATCGCGACGGCATCCCGGATCTGATCCAGGGTTTTTAAGCCGAGGAAGTCAAACTTGATGAGGCCGATGGACTCCGCCGACTTCATGTCGTACTGCACCACAGGGCCGCCCTCGGGGCTGTCGCGGTAGAGCGGGGCCAGCTTGACCAGGGGGCGGTCGGCAATGACTACACCGGCCGCATGGACGCCGGTTTGACGGGTGATGCCCTCGACCTGCTGCGCCATCTTGACCACCCGCATCATGCGGGGATCAGACTTGCAGATCTCCATGATCTTGGGTTCTTGAGCCAGCGCATCGGCCAGGGTGATGTTGAGCTGGGCGGGGATCAGCTTGGCGAGGCGATCGGCCTCCTGGAAGCTGAGCTCGGCGGTGCGGGCCACGTCCTTGAGTGCAGCTTTGGCCTGCAATTTTCCAAAGGTGATGATCTGCGAAACCAGCTCGGTGCCGTACTTGACGCGTACGTGCTCGATCACCTCTTCGCGGCGGTCCTGAGCGAAGTCCACGTCGATGTCCGGCATGGACACACGCTCGGGGTTCAAAAAGCGCTCAAAAAGGAGCTGGAAACGCAGCGGATCGATGTCGGTGATGCGCATGGCCCAGGCCACCAGCGAGCCGGCGGCCGATCCACGGCCCGGACCCACGGGAATCCCCCGGTCCTTGGCCCAGTTGATGAACTCAGCGACGATGAGAAGATAAGCCGCAAAGCCCATCTTCACGATCATCTTCAGCTCGCCCTCCAGACGTTCCCAGTAGGCGGCATGTTTGGTGGGATCCACCAGCTCCAGCCGTTTTTCCAAGCCCGCCCGCGAATACCAGCCGAAGTAGCCGTTCAGGCTGCCCGCACCCGGCGGGCGGGGATCGGGCACCCGGAACTCGCGCGAGGGGGGAAAGGCATCAAAAAAGAAGTGCCAGTTGGCGTCGCTGTCGGCCTCCAGCTCGGGGTCGGGCGGTGTGCTCGCCGGAAAGTAGTAGATCTTGGACGGGAATTTGTAGTGGCAGAGCTGGGCCAGGGTCTGGGCCCGGTCGATGGCCTCCCCGTCGTTCGGAAAGATGGCGCGCAGCTCGGCTTCGCTCTTCAGGTACTGCTGGTCGGTGCGGTGTCTGGCCCGATTTTTGTCATCAAGCGTGGCCCCGGCCGCAACACAGTTGAGCGTTTCAAGGATACACACATCTTTGGGATCGACGTAGCGTACATCGTTGGTGACGACGGTCTGAAGACCCCGCAGGGCCGCCAACTGCCGCACCTGCCGGCACCAGTCCGGCTGCCAGGGCAGCCCCTGGTCGGACAGCTCGGCGTAGAGCCGCTCCGCCCCAAAAATGCCCCCCAGGCGATCCAGGCGCGCGAGGTTCTGATCCTCGGGAAGATTCCGGCGGATCACCCCCAATTCGGTACCGGTGAGGCAGAAGAGTCCCTTGCTGTGCTGCTCCAAAAGCGCGAGGTCCACCCGCGGTCGATACCAGAGCCCATCAAAAATGGCGCGGGTGATCAGCGCGCAGAGGCTCTGGTAGCCCGCCTCGTCCTCGGCCAGCAATACCAGTTGGTAGCCATTGGGCTCCAATTTCCCCTCGAGACAGGACAATCCGCGGGGATCCACCCACAGCTCCGCCCCGATCACCGGGTGGATGCCGTAGTCCTTGGCGGCCTTGGTCAGCTCGACCGTGCCGTAGAGGTTGGCGCCATCGGTGATGGCCATGGCGTCCATTCCCCGATCTTTGGCGGCTTTGACCAGCTCTTTCGGGGTGTTGACCCCGTTGAGCAGCGTGAACTGGGAGTGGACATGAAGGTGCGCAAAAGCCATGCCCCTCTCTAACCGCCCGCCCGCTCCTGGGAAGGACTTTTGCTGGGGGCCTTGGACAGAATCTGTCCGCCTCGGTCAGAATCTGTCCGGCTATCACTGAATGAAGCTTCATTCAGTGCAGGAATCACTCCACCAGACCGTCACAATTGCCATCGATGCCGTCGCCGAGCGTGTCCCAGGCGGCTGGGGAGATCGCGGCGTTGGCATCGTCACAGTCGCCACCATCCTCGGAGAAGCCATCGCCATCGTCGTCGTGTACGGCGGTGCCTTCGTCCACCTGGCCGTCGCAGTTGTTGTCCAGCCGGTCGGCCACTTCGGCGGCGGCGGGCGAGACGGCGGCATTGCTGTCGTCACAGTCTCCGGCGCGCTCGTTGTAGCCGTCGCCATCGTCATCGTACACGGAGGTGCCTTCGTCCACGCGGCCATCGCAGTTGTTGTCGCGGGCATCGGGTACTTCGGTGGCGCCCGGGTAGTAGTTGGCGTTGTTGTCGTCGCAGTCTCCCGCGCCGGTGGTGTAGCCGTCGCCATCCAGATCCACGCCACCCCCGTCGGTGATCCCGTCGCAGTCGTCGTCGATGCCGTTGCTCAGATCTTCCGATGCGCCCGGATAGATGCTGGCGTTGGCGTCGTTACAGTCCCCCTGCTGTTCGGTCTGGCCGTCGCCATCATCGTCGGCACAGACCGTGCCTTCGTCCACATGGCCATCACAATTGCTGTCCACACCGTCGCAAGTCTCTGCTACACCGGGGTGGACTTCCGGCTCGGTATCGGCGCAGTCGCCACCGCAGGATGTGGTGCCATCGCCGTCCTGATCGTAGAGGCCGGCGTCGCCATCCTCGCAGCTATTTGCACGCAGGCTGACCACCCCGACGGGGGTGGGTCCCAGGTCCAGAAGCAGCGTCCCGATCTCCCGTGTATCGTCGGTGGCATCGAAGCGGATGCTCAGATCCAGGGAGTCGCCGGCGGCCACAGAGACCGCAGCCTGGGTGCTGGAAAAGAGCGGGTTGGAGAAGCTCAAGGAGAGCAATTCCATCGGCACCGAGCCCAGGTTGCGGAGGACCAGGCTCTGCTCGGCGTAGCTGCCCGCAGCTACAGGACCGAAGTCCAAAAGAGAAGGTGCAACATCCGCAATGGGAAGGATCGCGCCGGCACGCAGATCCACTTCGTGGACGGGCGTCTGCTCCTCGTCGGTGGAAATGGTGAGCCGGGCGCGGTGGAAGCCAGCGTCGGTGGGGCTGTAGCTCACCGTCATCACTTCGGTAGTGTTCTGCTCCACGGTGATTTGCAGACTCTCATCCGTGGAAAATGCGCTGCCATCGATGTTCTGAAGGCGGATGTCCACCACCTCGATGGCCTCCCCCTTGAGATGCACCAGCTTGATTTCCTCGGTCACCGTGTCGCCAACGGCCACCGTTCCCAGATCGGCAAAAGTGGGGGTGACATTCAGCTCTTTGGCGGTCTTGGTCACCGAGGTCTGGGAGCCGCAGCCCACCAGGAGGAGCAGAAGGGAAAATCTCATAGGGTCTTCCTCCGGCGGAGGGCCATTGCGCCGAGAACAAGGGCAACCATACCGCTGCCTCCTCCCCCGTCGCAGCCACAGGTCTTTGGTTCTACCTTGGGATCGTCGCCGTCCAGGTTGCAGACGTCGCCGTCGTCGATCTGGCCGTTGCAGTCGTTGTCCAGCTCGTCGCAGACTTCGGCTTGCAGCGGGTTCATCCAGCCGTTGTTGTCGTTGCAGTCGCCATCGGCTTCGGTCACACCGTCCTGATCGTTGTCGGCCAGCCCCTCGTCGATCTGGGTGTCGCAGTCGTTGTCCACACCATCCAGAAGATCAGGTGCGCCGGGGTTGATCGCGGCATTGGCGTCGTCGCAGTCGCCGCCGTTTTCGGAGAAGCCGTCGCCGTCGTCGTCGAATGCGACGGTGCCTTCGTCCACCAGATCGTCGCAGTCTTCGTCGCGACCATCGGCGGTCTCGGTACCGGTAGGGGAGACTCCCGCGTTGCTGTCATCACAATCTCCGGCATTCTCCGAAACACCGTCGCCATCGTCATCGTAGGCGGCGGTGCCCTCGTCGATACGGCCATCGCAGTTATTGTCAATGCCATCCTCCAGCTCGGCGCGGCCGGGGTGGACGTTGGCGTTGTTGTCGTCGCAGTCCCCGGCGCTGGTGGCGTAGCCATCGCCGTCCAGATCTTGGGGGCCACCGTCTACAATTCCATCACAGTCGTCGTCAACACCGTTGCCTGCGACCTCCGTCGCGCCGACGCCGACGGAGGCGTCGGCATCGTTGCAGTCCCCGTCGTTCTCGGAAGCCCCGTCGCCATCGTCATCATAGGCGACGGTACCGTCGTCGATCCGGCCGTCACAGTCCTGGTCCACGCCATCCACCGTCTCGGCGGTGCCCGGCCCGATGGCAGAGGTAGAATCGTCACAATCTCCGGCATCTTCGGCGTAGCCGTCGCCATCGTCGTCGTAGGCGGTGGTGGTGTCGTCTACGAGGCTATTGCAGTCCTCGTCTACACCGTCCACGGTCTCCTGGATGCCAGGATGTACGTCGGGGTTGGTGTCCCAGCAGTCGGGACCACCGACGACATCGCTGGCATAGCCGTCGCCGTCCACGTCGATCCAGTCGCTGCCGTCGCAGTCCTGGTCGATGCCATCGTAAGGCACTTCTGTTCCGCCAGGGTGAGCCGTGGCGTTGGAATCGTCACAGTCGCTGCCATCCAGAATGTAGCCGCTGGGGGTGGTGCAACTCGACAGGGGGCTACGGGCATCCCCGTAGCTATCGCCATCCCGGTCG
>CAITDR010000016.1 GCA_903891165.1 uncultured Pseudomonadota bacterium | reverse complement strand
GCTGATGGGCAGCCGGGTGTGGTGTAGGTTCGGCTGTCCGATGGCGGCGATCCTCGGCTTGATTCAACGTTTTGGGCGCTTCCGCATCACTGTCAAGAAAGACATGTGTATTGGTTGTGGCAATTGCTCGACCTACTGCGAGATGGGTATCGACGTGCGCGCCTACGCCATGGCCAACCAAGAGATTCGGCGCGCAGCCTGTGTAGGTTGTGGAATGTGTGCCCATGTCTGCCCGCGTGGCGTGCTGCGTTTGGAGACCAAGTCCGATGGCGGGCCGGTGCGGGAGGAGTGGGTTTTGGAGCTGTGACAGGCCCGCCCGGATCGGTTAGAGCGCGACGGTGCCGCGTCCCTGCTACTCTCCCCGTCTCGACAACGCCGTCGCCTTTGCGCTGGATCAATTCCGGTTTAAGGTGCGAAAAGGTACGTCGATCCCCTATGTGACCCACTTGCTTGCGGTGATGACCCTGGTCGGGGAATACGGCGGCGACGAAGATCAGATGATGGGGGCCGTGCTCCACGACTACCTGGAGGACATCTATGGAGCGTCTTCCGATCTCTTGCGTTTGCGTTTTGGCGATCAGGTAGCCAGGTATGTCGTCGCTCTTTCGGACTCCACTACCTTGCCCAAGCCCCCGTGGCGGGAACGGAAGGAGGTCTACCTGGAGCATCTGGCCGGTGAGCCGCCCGATCTGAAGCTGATCTCCTGCGCCGACAAGCTCCACAACTGTATGTGTATCCGTCGGGACTACCAAACTGTTGGGGATTCCATCTGGGCGCGTTTCTCGGGTGGAAAAGAGGGCACCCTCTGGTACTACCGGGCGGTGTGTATGGCGCTTGGGCAGGGATGGCAGCACCCGATCCTGAACCGCCTTCGTGCAGAGGTCTTCCAGCTGGAGCAGGAGACGGCGTGAAGCTGGTCGCCTGCCGCACCGGTGTGGACCGCCATTGCCCCGACCTGCAGCTGCATGTGGAGGGGGAGGGAGCATCGCTGGAGCTGGTGGACTGTTTTGACCGCTGCACCGTCTGTGAGCTCAGCCTGTTGGTGCGGATGGAAGGTTCGATGCTGCGTTTTCAGAATGGGGGCGTGGAGGTGGCGGAGGCCATTCGCGCCCTTCGGGAGGGGTGATGGCTTTGCGTCGTATTGCAGGTTGGATGGGTGCCTTTGGGGTGGCGGCAGGCGCATTTGGGGCGCATGCCCTCAAAGAGCAGGTGAGCCCGGAGCGACTGACGGTCTGGGAAACCGGCGCCCGCTACCACCTGATCCACGCCGTCGTCCTCCTTTTTCTGGCGCTGCTTCCCGAGCAGAAGTCTCCCTTTCCAAAGGCGACCTTCTGGTTGTTTTTTGCCGGAATCCTTATCTTTTCGGGATCCCTCTATGGGCTCGTCCTCCTGGATCTGCCGAAGTTGGGTATGGTGACCCCGGTGGGCGGGCTCTGCCTGATCCTGGGCTGGGGCAGCCTCGCGCGCTCCGCCGGCTCCTGAACAGGGGCGCGGAAAATCGGTTAAGGAGCTTCTCGTCCTCCCGGAGTCCGCATAGAAACGCTGCATGGAAATACCGAAGGTCTGAAGCCCTCTGAAAATAAGGCGCTCCAGGCCCTCTACAGCCGCCGTATCAACCCCGACCGGTTTCTTTCCCCGGAATTTGCCCGGCGAATGACCGAAATCTCCCGCCAGGCGAACCGCCAGGTAGGGGTGATGGTGGACCGCCTTGGTGTGGTCGAAGTGGTAATTGTCGGCGATGCACACCAGCTTTTTATTCCCGATCTGGGTCGCAGCCGCGCAGGGGCCGGGCGCTTCCGTGGCCTTCGTCTGATCCATACCCACTTACGTTCAGAAGGGCTTACCAAGGACGATCTTACCGATCTGACACTTCTTCGTCTGGACGCGGTGGTGATGGTGCAGGCGGGGGGGGACGGTCTGCCGGGGGAAGTGGAGTACGGCTACCTGCTCCCCCCGGGCTCCGCCGAGATGTGGCGGGTCGAAAAGCGACCCTCTGTACACACCTGGGACGAGGACTTCGGCCTCTTTATCCGGGATCTGGAAGGGCAATTCGGGGACTCGGCGAAAGTGCGCCGGGTGGAGGGTCAGGAAGCCGCCGTTCTGGTCAGCGTGACGACGGGGGATGCACGGGTTGCGAGGTTGTCCCTGGATGAGCTGGAGCGTCTTGCCCATACCGCCGGCCTTGCCATTGCCGACAAAGTGCTGCAGGTGCGGCGCGAGCTGGACGGCCGGACCCTGGTGGGCGCAGGCAAGCTGAAGGAGCTGCTGCTGCGCTGTATGCACTCGGGTGCGGAAGTCCTTATCTTTGACCAGGAACTTTCGCCCTCCCAGCTGCGCAACATTGCGACGGAGACTGACCTGAAGGTGCTGGATCGCACCCAGCTGATCCTGGACATTTTTGCGAAGCGCGCCTCCACCCGCGAGGGAAAACTTCAGGTAGAACTTGCTCAGCTACGCTACCGGAAGCCGCGTCTGGCACTGATGCCCACCGCCATGAGCCGCCTGACCGGTGGCATCGGGGGAAGGGGACCGGGGGAGACCAAGCTGGAGATCAATCGCCGCCGTGCCGATGAGCGGGAAACCCGGATTGAAAAGCTGCTGAAAGACATCTCCAAGGAACGGAAGATGCGACGGAAACGTCGGCAGCGGGTGGGACTTCCCGGAGTGGCCATCGTGGGCTACACCAACGCCGGAAAGAGTACCCTTCTCAACCGGATGACCAACGCGTCGGTGGACGCCGAAGACAAGCTCTTTGCGACGCTGGATCCCACCTCCCGTCGCCTCCGTTTTCCAGAAGAGCGCGAGATCATCCTCACCGATACCGTCGGTTTTATCCGCAATCTTCCGAAAGATCTCGTACATGCCTTCCGCTCCACCCTGGACGAGGCGGTAGAGGCGGAGCTGCTCCTGCATGTGATGAACAGCTCCGATCCCGAGATCGACACCCAGAAGTTGGCGGTGGAAAAGGTGCTGAAGGAGCTGGGCGCGGAAGAAACCCCCACCATCCTGATACTCAACCAGATCGACCGTGCGGATGCCGATCAGGTTGCCCGCCGCGTGGAGGAGTGGGATGCGATTCCGGTTTCCGCTCTGACGGGCGAGGGCATCGAACGCCTCTTAGAGCGTATTGAGCGCTACCTCTTCCGGGAGAAAGCCGCCCGCCGTTGGGAGGCCGGAGCGGAAGATCTGCCAGGAGAGGAGGAAGAAGGCGAAGGTTCGACGGGAGAGCAGCCCTCGGAGGAGTACGATCTGGACTGATACAATGTATCATGTATCACGTTGGGTGTATCACGTGCTGCCCAAAATGTATCATGTATCAAGGCAGTGGGCTGGCTCGCCCACGGCCCAGCGCACTCCGAACCACCTGCTCCAGGTCCTGAATCCGGTAGGGCTTCTGTAAAAAGCCCTCGGTGGGGGCGGAAAGCATCCGGTTGACCTCGTGTTCGTCGTAGCCGGAGCACAAAACCACCGGCGTGGTGATGCCCGCCTCGCCCATGGCCAACAGTGTCTCCCGGCCGTCCTTGCGGGGCATCGTCAGATCCAGCAAGACCAGGTCAAAGGTACTACTTCGCAGCTTCTGCATCGCCTCTTCCCCGTCTGCAGCCTCGGCCACCCGGAAGCCCAGGGCTTCCAACATGCGCCGGGCCACCGACCGGATCGCAACCTCGTCGTCCACCACCAGGATCCGCCCCGGATCCGCCCCGGCGCTGGCCCGTGTGCGTGCGCTGCTGCTGACGTTTCCCGTAGGTTTCAGGGGGAAGTACAAGGTGAACTCCGAGCCATCCCCCGGGGCGGACCGTACCGATAGGCCGGCCTTGTGTCCGCGCAGGATCCCCAGCACAGCAGACAGACCCAGTCCTCGGCCTTTTCCCCGGGTGGAAAAAAAGGGATCAAAGATACGTTCTTGAAGCTGCGCCGACATTCCTTCGCCGCTGTCAAAGACGGTGACCGCCACAAACATGCCGGCGCTCACCGGACAGGCGGGCATACTGAGCTCGATATCCGCCTCGGACAAGAGCACCACCCGCGTCCGCAGGGCGATCACCCCGCTTTCCTCCCCGATGGCCTCCGACGCATTGGTCACCAGCGCCACGATCACCTGCTGGATCTGTGCTTCGTCGGCACTCACGGTGGGTAGGGATGGTGAAAGATCCTGATGAAGACGTATATTTTTTGACATCGAAACAGAAAGAAGTACCGCCATCTCCTGCAGGAGCCGGTTCAGATCCACGGGTCCCACGATAAAGCGTCCCTTCCCGGAATAAGCAAGCATCTGCCTGGTCAACTCTGCGGCCCTCTGGCCGGCTTTCTCTACATTCAAGAGAGGAGTGAGGATCGGCGGCGGCGGATCCTCCAACAGCGCCAGCGTCACATTGCCGAGGATTGCGGTGAGCAGGTTGTTGAAGTCATGGGCAATTCCACCGGCCAAAAGTCCCATACTTTCCAGCTTTTGCGCTTCCCGGTTGGCCAGTTCGTTGCGTCGGCTCTCCGTATAGTCGCGGAGGTGGACCAGCAGGCTCTCCACCTCTCCCTGAGCGTTCTTCATGGGTGAAAAACTGACGGCGATGGTGGAAATCCCACCGTCTCCCCGCGCGTACCGTGCCTCGACCCCCAGGGCCTGCTTGGTGTCCACCGCCTCCTGCAGGCGCGCCTTGGCCCGGTCCCGATCGGCGGCCACCACCAGCTCCGTCCATGTCTCCGGGTCCGGCCCACAGCCCAACATCTGCGCCAGCCTGGCCGGAAATTGCCGCCAACGCCCCACGGGGTCCAGGATGCCCACCATCACCCGCGAGTTTTCTTCGGCTTGCCGACGCTGTTGCTGCTTGTGGTTTTCTCGCTGCTCCGTCAACTTTTTTTCAGTCACATCCCGGGTGACAGTCAAAAAACCGATAACTTTCCCGTTTGCATCTCGGATGTTTTTGTACAAATTTTCGGTGTAAACCCGACGACCGCTCCGGTGGATCCAGCTCCACTCCTGAATGTGCTCAGGAAAGGATCCATGTTTTGAAAAATGATCCCCAAAGGCCTGATAGGCCGCCAGGGAGTCGGGATGCAGCATCCTTCGGGCCGCCTCTGGCTGCTCCAGCTCGGCAGGGGTATAGCCGAAAATTGCCTCAGCCGACGGACTAGCGAAGACGATACCCCGTTCGGCGTCCACCAGAAAAACCACGTCCTTACACAGATCCAGCAGGTCCTGCCAGCAAAGGGCAGACGTTCCAACCCGGAAGGGGGCGGACACCGCCGGGTTCCGCGCCTCCCATGCACAAACCGCCAGCTCGGCCAGACAACGCAGCTCCGTTGCCAGGGGCGAACCGCGCAGCCCTACCCGCTCTCCAAGCCGGAGGGCATACGGATCATCCGGGCTGCAAAGCTCCAAGTACAAGCCGTCGGCCGCCAGATGCTCCAGCAGCGGCGCCAGCAGTCCCTCTGGGCTGGTCGCGGAGCGTGCGGAAGCCAACATCCGCTCGGTGAGCGGGAAGAGGGGGCCGGAGGGCATGGGCTGCTATAACCCGGAGGCCCCTCCTCGCCTTCCTCAGCCGGCCTTCTGTACCTCTTGCGACTGAAGCTGCTCCCAGGCAGTCCAGAAGGAGGAAAATTCCGTGTGGAACCAGAGATTTGGGGTGGACTGGCTCTCCAGCCCCGCGACGCCCGGCCCGCCGAGCGCGACGATGGTTTCCGGCGCCGCATGGCTCCGCACCTGCCTGGCCAGCGCCGTCACGTCCTGCCGCTGCATATGGACGGTGATGCACACCAGATCCACCCGATGTTTGACCAGCCAGACACAAAGCTCTGTGAGCGGCAGGTCGGCTCCCAGCACGGTGACCCGCAGCCCCCGCTGTGCCAACCGTGTTGCGACGATATACATCGCCAGTGCATGTTGTTCGCCCGGGCTGCACACACAGGCGGCCGGTGTACCTCCGGGCGGTCCAGCGTTCAGCACATGAAAGCGCGCCGTGACCAGCTCCAGGGTAAAGCTAGAGGCGAAGTGCTCCTGCGCCACCGTCGCCTCTCCCTGGCACCAGAGCCGGCCGATCTCCCGCAGTGCAGGCAGGTAGACCTCATCCAGAACCTTCTCCCAGTCGGGGGCTTCGGAGGAAACCACAAAATGGCTGGCTGCAGTACGGTCGAAGGAGAGCAGTGCCTGGACCAGCAACTCCCAGGCGTTATCGGGCAGTTCCGTAGGGGGAAAGAGCGGGGTCAGGTTACGACGGCTGCGCTCCTTCCGCTCGACGTCCACCGCCTCCGAGATTCGCAGCCCCCCATCCAGCAGTGCCTTGATGCGTAGCAGGATCCGAACGTCCTCTTCCGAGTACACACGGTAGCCAGCTTCCGTACGGGGCAGGTCCAGGATTCCAAAGCGACGCTCCCAGGCTACCAGGGTGGGGCGAGGAACCCCGACCAGATCAGCGACGGTTTTGATGCGATAGGACATTTCAGCTCCTGAACCGGTACTTCCGGCAAGGGGTCGGTGAAGGGGGCAGAGGGGTACCTCGGGGAATCCCGGAGGAAGTCAGTGAGGAAAGTGGACAAATCAGAGACGGCGCAGGATGTCGCTTGGCGCGGTGGCCGCCGTGCGGGTAGGGTCAGCCTGCCGCCATTCGCTGCAGTTTTTCGGGCACCGGTAAAATCTCGGTGGGACGTGGCACCACCCGCTCCAGCACCCGCGCCGAGTTCAGTACCCCTGGCACCCCGGCTCCCGGGTGGGTGGAGGCGCCCACAAAGTAGAGCCCCTCCACATCTTCAGAGCGGTTGTGGAAGCGGAACCAGGCGGACTGAAGAAGTGTAGGCTCCAGGCCAAAGGCAGCACCATCCATAGCGCGCATTTTTTCCGTAAAATAGCGCGGGTCCACCGAAAATTTCGTTACGATACTCTGCTTGACCCCCGGCACCGGGCCGGCATCCAGAGCGTCCAGGATCTTGTCGAAATAGGGTTCCGCCAGGGTTGACCAGTCAAGACCGCTGCGGTTGTTGGGCACGGGCGAGAGTACGTAGAAGCCCTCATGACCGGGCGGCGCGAGGCCGGGGTCGGTGCGGGTCGGTGCATGCAGATAGAGCGAGAAGTCGTCCGCAAGCACTTTTTTGTGAAAAATGTCATTGAGGAGGCCCTTGTAGCGGGGGCCTAAAAGGATGCTGTGGTGCGCCAGCTCGGGGAAAGTGCGGTTGGTGCCGAAGTATCCCACAAAAAGACTCATCGAAGGCCGACCACGGGCGATGGAAGCATCCGTATGCTTCCGACGGAAGGCGGGATCGACCAGCTTGGAGTAGGTGGTGGCGGGGTCGCTGTTGCAAACGACAAATTGGCAGGGAATCCGCTGGCCGTCGGCCGTGATCACCGCCTTGGCCCGACCATTTTCAATGTCGATACGCTCCACAGGGCTATTGTACTGGAACTCGACCCCACACTCTTCCAACAGCTGCACCAGTGCGTGTACCAGGGCCGTCGTTCCGCCGCGTGGAAACCAAACGCCCCACTTGCGCTCCAGCCAGTGGATCAAGAGGTAGATCGAGGTGACATCGTAGGGATTGCCGCCCACCAGGAGCGGCTGAAAGGTGAAGACCTGCCGAAGCCGCTCGTCGTGAATGTAGGAAGACACGAGAGAATAGACCGATTGGAAGGAGCGTAGCTTCAACATCTGCGGCACAATGCGCATCATGTCGCCAAAACGGTCGAAGGGCTCGGCCACCAGCTGCTCGTAGCCGACCTGGAAGATCTCCCGAGACATATTTGCAAGACGACGGTAGCCATCCACATCGCGCTTGTCGAAGCCCTCGATCTGCGACAGGATGCGGTCCTCTTCGCCCACATAGTCAAAGTGGCTTCCATCGGGGAATTTCACCCGGTAGAAGGGATCGACGGGGAGCAGCTCATAGTAGTCTTTGGGGTCGCGCCCCAGAAGCCGGAACAGATCATCCACGAGGTGGGGCGCGGTGATCACGGTGGGCCCGGCGTCGAAGGAGAAGCCATCCCGCTTGAATACCGAAGCACGACCGCCGGGCTGATCGGTAGCCTCGACTACACGAACTGGGTAGCCCATGGCCCGCAGGCGCACCGCCGCGGCGAGTCCCCCAAAACCGGCACCGACGACAACAACAGGATCACTCATTTGGCGACTCCGGGCATCTGCCGAAGAAGGTGAGAAATGGGCTGAAGACAAAGTGCAATCAGATCTTTGGCGATACCATGCAGATCGGGTACCGCACGCAGGAGGGGATCGTCCTCACAGCTGCGCACCAGGTCCAGGATACGACCCAGCACGGCATCCAGGGTGCCAGAGGCCGCAAACCGGTTGCTACATGCTTCGATATCGGCCGGAGAGGTGCGCTCCCGGGGCGCCGCCAAGAGCTGCATCAGCCAGTCACGGTCTTCCGGGCGCCGCTGCAGGTGCTCCACCACCAGGATGCTCACCTTGCCTTCTTTGAGGTCACAGCCGCGTTCGCCGCGCCCTTTGTCGCCATAGAGGTCCAGGACATCGTCCTGAAGCTGGAAGAGCAGGCCGATGTTCAAAAAGGGTGCAGCCAGTGCGGCGGCGTTGCTGGCATCCAGCCCCGCCAGAATCGCCGCCCCCTCTACCGGAAGTGCCAGCAGTGCTCCAGTTTTTCCACTGGTTGCACGAAGATAGTTTGCCAAGGTGGGGCTATGGATCAGGTCCATCTCCAAGGACTGGCCGCGTACGGTCGCCTCGGCCCGGCGGGCCATGGCGGCGGAAAGCAGCCAACGCTGCTGGCCAGTTGCCTCCAGCATTTCCAGGGCACGGAAGGGCAACATCAGCAGGAGGTCGCCGCAATTGATGGCCTGACCTACCCCATGACGCACCCATACCGTAGGTTGGTCGCGGCGGATCCGGTCCTCGTCCTGGATGTCATCGTGCACCAGGGTGGCGTTGTGCAAGAGCTCACAGGCGGCGGCCCAGGGCACCGACTGTGCCCGACGCCCCCCGAGGGCTTCCCCGGCGGCCAGCGCCAATCGGGCACGAAGGCGCTTTCCTCCGGTGGAAAGGTGCTCTTGCACCATATGCCCCGAGCGCTCCAGGCGGGTTCCCATGGCCAGCTGGTTCATGGCCTCGACCACTTCTTCCAGGTAAAGATCAGAGTAAAGCGGACGTACATGCACACGAACCTCGTCGTGGATGGAACGGCGGGAGCGGGGCTGGGCAGCTTCAGGTCGCATCCATTATCTCCTTGCAAGCGGGTGTTGCAAACCTTATACACGGTGCATAGACTATGCAAGAGCGGTTCAATATGATTTTTCTTCTCCCTGGTGAACCTGATTTGAATAGAGTGCGCGGCAGCACTGGCGCTTTCTATTGGTGG
>CAITDR010000015.1 GCA_903891165.1 uncultured Pseudomonadota bacterium | reverse complement strand
CGGAAGATGGTCAAGGCCCAGCCGCCGGTCAAGGGCTACAAACACTGGGACGCCCTGACCTTTCGTGGCCTTGTAGAACGGGCGCCGGAGGCCCTGGAGAGCCAGTTTACCGTGGATCACGGCCGTCTCCTTGCGCTGATGCAGCATGCGGAGGCCACCACCGGGGATGCGCGGGGGGGCTACCAGGCACTGCTGGACCTCATCGACCAGAGCCATGTGCTGCCGCAGCGGCGCGACCAACTACGCCAGGAGGCTGAAACCCTCCTCCACAGCCTGCTTTTGGCAAAGGTGGTCGGAGAAAACGGCGACCAGCTCATGCTGGACCCCAACCTCCAAAAAGACTTCAGCCTCCACCACAGCCTCTCTCTGTTTTTGTTGGCCGCGCTCGGCGAGCTGGACCCCGCCTCCCCTTCCTACACCCTGGATGTGATCACCTGGGTGGAAGCCATCCTGGAGAACCCCAAGGCCGTGCTGATCCGCCAGGTGGATCGTGCCAAAACCCAGCGGATGCAGGAGCTGAAGGCTGCCGGGATCCCCTACGAGGACCGCATCACCGCCCTGGAGGAGGTGAGCTGGCCAAAACCCAACGCAGAAGCCATTTACCTCTTCTACAACCTCTACGAGGACCAGCACCCCTGGCTGGATGGCGAGTCCATCCGCCCCAAGGCCATCGCACGCGAGATGGTGGAGAATTTTCTGTCCTTCTCGGACTATATCAAGGATCTGGGTCTGCAACGTTCGGAGGGAGTGCTGCTGCGCTACCTGACCGATGTGTACAAGGCCCTGGTGCAGAACGTGCCCACCGATGCGCAGAGTCCGGCCTTGATCGAGGCCATTGCCTGGATCCGCGCCATGCTGGCCCTGGTGGACTCCAGCCTCCTGACCGAGTGGGAGTCGCTCTTGGCCGGGGCCGATCAGGTGCTGGTGGATGTGGCGCCCCCGGTGGATATTTCCAGCGATCGACGCCTGTTTACGGCGCGGGTTCGGGCGGAATTGCAGGCATGCCTTCGTGCGCTCTCCCGCGAGGACTGGGAGGAGGCGGCCGCCTGCCTTCGTCGGGAGGAGGAGGGCCCCTGGGGTCCCACACAGATCGCGGCCGCTCTATCTCCCTTTCTGGAAGAACATGGCGCGGTGGCCTTCGACCATCGTGCCCGTCTTGCGACGAATTTTTCGATCAAGGCCACCGGACCACACCAATGGACGGTGCGCCAGGTCCTCCTCCCTCCGCTGGACCTCCGCCCGGAGATCTACGACTTTCAGGAAGAGGATCCCGAGGGCGAACACTTCTGGGCCCTGGAGGGCCGCATCGACCTCCGCAAAAACACCAACCCCGACGGCCCGCTGGTGGAGCTGGTCAGCATCGGGGAGTAGCGCCGAAAGCCACTGAATGAGGCCTCATTCAGTTTTTTTCCGCTTTGACCGTCGCGCAGCCGCACGCTACAGCCGAATCTACCGCCCTCTCCCCTCTACGCCCGGACCTGCCGATGAATCCGCTTCTCCAGCCTGAACCCAGCCTGCTCGCCCGTTTTGCGGGGGTCTCTACGCCGGTCAAGCCGGTCACCTACGCTGCCACCGGCTTCGGCTTGATGCTGTTCAAATATGCAGGCGAAGCCGCCCTGATCTGGCAGCAGACCGGCGAGTGGATCGCCCCCTGGCGTTTCCTCTCCCCCTCCTTTCTCTTCCGTTTTGGCGACACCTACAACGCCCTGCCCAACCCTGAGTTGATCCTGTGGATCCTGGCGCTGTGGACGCTGCCGTTTGTGTGGGTGGGCGTGAGTATGACGGTGCGGCGCGCGAAGGATGCCGGTCTGCCGTCGTGGACGGGTATCGGCTTCTTCCTGCCGGTGGTCAACTATCTGGTGATGTTGACCCTGTGTTTTCTGCCCTCGGTGGCAGCGGGGGCAAAGCCGGACCGCACCCTGCGGGGGGAGGAGCGGGTGATGTGGGCGGCCCTTTCGGGGGTCTTGGGCGGCAGTGTGCTGGGCCTGGGGATGACGGTCTTTTCCGTCTTTGTCCTTGGGGAATATGGCTCCACCCTCTTTATCGGGACCCCCTTCGCCATGGGGGTGACCGGCGCCTTCCTGCTCAACCTGCGCCAGCCGCGCTCCTTGGTGGCCAACGCTGCCGTTGGGGTGTTGATGATGGCCACGGGGGGAGGTCTACTCACCCTTTTTGCTCTCGAAGGACTGATCTGCTTGGCGATGGCCGCACCGCTGGCCATGGTCTTATGCTGGATGGGGGTCTTTTTCGGCTATGGGCTGGCGCGCTGGGAGCGGCGGCTGGCGGTCCTGGGCTCGGTGTTGCCCCTGCCACTATTGGGAATCCTGGAGCCTGCTCCTGGGCATACGGAGATCCGTGAAGTGGTGACCAGCGTGGATATCCAGGCCAGTCCCGAGGATGTCTGGGAGAATGTGATCGGCTTTGGCGGCGTGGAATTGCCGCCACCGCCGGAGTGGTACTTCAAGACCGGCATCGCCTACCCCATCCGGGCGCGGATCGAGGGGGAGGGTGTGGGTGCGGTACGCTACTGTGAATTCTCCACCGGCCCCTTTGTGGAGCCCATCACCGTATGGGATCCTCCCCATCACCTCGCCTTTGACGTCCAAAAAAGCCCGCCTACCATGGAGGAGTGGAGCCCCTACAACACCGTCCACGCCCCCCATCTGGATGGCATCCTCCAGAGCCATCATGGCGAGTTCCGGTTAATCCCGCTTCCCGACGGCGGCACCCGCTTAGAGGGCCACACCTGGTACTCTTTTGCCATGGCACCCATCGTGTGGTGGGGGCTGTGGAGCGACACCTCGATCCACCTGATTCACAGGCGGGTGCTGGAGCACATCAAGCGGGTGACGGAGGCGTCGTAGCGCGGGGTCGGGCGCCCACGGCCTTGCCGGCAGTGCTGTCCCGCGCCGGGAGCCGCTCCACCCCTGTCAAGACCGAGATCGCCGCGGTGGAAGCCAACAAAGCCGCCTCGGTAGGCTCCCGCTCCTCCGCGGACGGCACCGCCACCCCGATCAACTGCGGCACCGCCTTGGACTTGATCACCCCCAACATCCGCAGCCGCGCCTCCAAAAGTCCGCCTACCGGCTCCAGCTCCTCCGAGAGCGCCAGACCCGCCCCCATATGGGCGGCCCCCTCCAGCAGGCTGCGGCTCAGGGCATCGTCGGAAACTGCTCCGGCCACGTAGACTTTTTCGATCAGCCCCTCCTCAGAGGCCACCGCCAAGGTGGCCGAAAGACCGGGAGCCTGCCGACCCGCGCAGCCATAAAATGTAGTACCGATGCGGTTTTTCAGCGGCCCACCACCCGCGCGCAGGGCCCGTGCCGCCACCTTTGCCGCCTCTCCCACCGTCGCCGACCAGGGGGCGGAGCGGACAATCTGCGCTGAGCTGCCAAAAGGGAAGACAAATACATTGGGAGAAAGACCCGTTTCAGCCACCAGGGCCTCCAGGATCCGCGCGTCCCGCCCCTGCCCGAAATCCGGCACCGAGCAGCTCACCTCCACCTCCGACCCGGAAACCACCCGCAGCCAGACTTCCGCCCCGCCGCGCCCCTCCATCCGACCCAGCGCGAGGCCACGCCGGGGGCCCTCCAGCGCCCAGGCCGGCTCCAGGGCCTCCAGAAGCGGCCGCAGCTCCGGCAGCGCCGCCGAACGCCGCAGGGCCAGCCCATCCTGCCCTCCCGCGAGGGCAAGGCGCTCCAAAAGCTGCTCCAGGGCCACCGCGAGGCCCACCGCTGCCCCGCCACGCACCGGCCCGGTCCGTGGCCCCGTCCCCTCCCACAGCTCCACCTCCAGCTCCAGGCGTTGCGGCGCATAGGGCAGCGCACCCAAGACCTGGGCCACCAGCACATCCCCTTCCCGCGCCGAACAACCCCCGTCAATCTTGACCTTTCCCCGAATCAGTCCCAGGCCTCCCCTCTCATCGAGTCCCCCCTCCAACCAGACCTCCACGGCGGGACGGCGAAGGTGCAGGCGCATCCCCTCTTCGAGGCTGCAGGCCACTTTTACCGGCTTTCCGGTGGCCACACTCAGCCGCAGCGCCGCCTCCTCCACCGGCCCGGCAATACGCCCCCCATAAGAACCACCCGAGGGCAGCTGGCGAAGCTGCACCTTCCGGTCGGCAAACGCAGAAAAAAGGTCATCGGCGGCACTGTAGAGACGATCCCCATCGGCCAAGGCGGCTTCGGGCTCCAGGTAGACCGGATCGGTGAAGGGCAGCCGTAGCTGCACCGAAGCCCGGTGAATTAGCGTCGGCTCCTCCCCCTCCATCCGTCGGGAGCGGAGGCGCAGAACAGACTCTTGACCAGTCAAGGGCTCTATTTCGATTGCCACTTTTGCACATGCTTTTTGAGCCGATTCTGCGTCGATTGCCGCGATAGCCAGCACCGGCTCTCCTGGCCACTCCAACAGATCCCCTTCCCGACGAAGTTCCACCACCGCGAGCACCCCCGGCTCCGCACGGAGGACTGCCGTGTTCAGACTTCGGATCTTCCCACTGGCGACGGAGGAAAATGCCAAAACCCCCGCCACCATCCCCGGAAATTGCAGATCGTCCACGAAAATCTTTTCGCCGCGGGGGGCATCCAGGGCACTCTCTGGCAGCCGGGGGGCCTCCGCCTCCCCCCGCAGCACCGCTCCGGCCCGCTGTACCGCATCCAAAATACTGCTGTAGCCGGTGCACCGACAGAGGTGCAGGTTCAGGGATTTTTTGAGGTCTTCCTCCGACAAATCCGGCTTATTCGTCAGCAGTGCAGTCGCATGGGTGAGGGTACCCGGCGTACAGTATCCGCAGGCGGTGGCCGAACATTCCGCGAAGCAGGCCGCAAGAAGATCGCGTTTTTCGGGAGGAAGTCCCTCCTGAGTCTGCACATCTTTGCCAGCGAGGCTCTTGTTGGGCAGGGTGCAGGACAGCCGCGGCTGCCCGTTGATCAGCACCAAGCAGCAGCCACAGATACCCTGTGGCGCACAACCAGCCTTCAAGCTGGTGATTCCCAGTTTTTCCCGGAGCAGATCGAGGGTGGAGAGCCGAGGATCAACCTCGATGTTCTGGGGGCGACCGTTGAGAGCGAAGGAGAGCATCGGGCCTTCCTAACCCGCCCTTCACTCAAAGCGATAGATCGTACTTCCTGGCGGCACCAACAGCAGCTCTTCGGCGGCGGCACGCTCGATCGTCGGCGCGTCATCCTTCAACTGCCGGATTTCGCGCATCAGCCGCGCATTTTCGCTCTCGTTCTCCTGCAGGCGCCGCTCCACATTCTCCATGTCCACCAAGAGCCGATGCCGACGGACCAGCCCGCTCTGCCCGAAGACCGCCAGATAGAGCAGCCCGACGACCAATACCGCAGGAACTCCGGTCACAACCAGCCACCACCGCGCCGGAGCGGGACGGGGCAGGCTGTCCACCAGGGAGGTGCGACGGAAGGTAGCGGAACGCTGGGCCATAGATCTGGAGGCATATCCCATCTGAGTGGTATTGGTCCAGAGCTAGAACAGGAATTTCGTCCTCTTTTGTGATACAGCATTGACGAGACAAGGGCATCTGAATTTGACACGTCAATATCTGCTTCCAACGAGGAAGAAGCCGGATGTGCCCCCCAACTTCGGACCTTATGGATCCGGTTCACCCCTCCCCGCCGCTTTGCCCACCCCCTTGCTCCACCGCGGGCCTGGGGATACCCCTGTACAATGCGCCTGCTCCCCCTCTGGTTCCTCCTGGGTTGTCCCCCGCCAGTGGCGAACTTTATCGCCACCAAAGACGATACCGCCGTGGACTCCAAGGCCGACGACTCAGAGATCCCAGATTCGAAGCCGGATTCCGAGGGGGACTCCGACACCGGAACCCTTCCGATAGACCAGGACGGCGACGGATCCTTCACCCCCGAGGACTGCAACGACAACGATCCGGCCATCCATCCCGGGGTTGCCGAGACCTGTGATGGCCTCGATCAGGACTGCGACGGCCAGCTCGACAACGATGCCACCGACGCACTGTCCTGCTACCTGGACGCTGATGGTGACGGCCACGGCACTTTTGCGGATGTCGCAGCGCTCTGCAGTTGCGACGACGGCGACGCCCCACGCTCCCCGCTCCAGGACGACTGTGACGACGATGAAGGCGCTAACTACCCTGGAAATTCAGAAATCTGCGACGCAGCAGACAACGACTGTGATGGCTACTCCGACGAGGATGTCCCCACGCCGCTCTGGTACCTGGACACCGACGGGGACGGCTACGGCATCCCCAGCAGCGGCATCCCCGACTGCGCCCCCCCCAACGGCTACGTCGCCGAGGGCACCGACTGCGACGACCGCTCCGTCCAAACCTTTCCCGGCGCCGCAATCCTTGAGCCCTCCGTGTGTACCCGCGATGCCGATGCAGATGGCTGGGGTGACGACAGCGTCAACGGCAGTGACTGTGACGACCGGGATGCCACCGTTGCGCCGGGAGCCGCCTCCTCCGAGCCCGGCATCTGCACCCGCGATGCCGACGCCGATGGCTGGGGAGACCGTGCCTTGGACGGCACCGACTGCCTGGATTCCGACCCGACCATCTCCCCGGGCGCAACCGAAGTCTGGTACGACGGTCTGGACAGCGACTGCGCCGGGGACGACGACTACGACGCCGATGCCGACGCACACCGCGCCGACAGCTACGGGGGCGACGACTGCAACGATCAGGACAGCTCGATCCACCCCGGAGCCGTGGAGATCCCCTCGGACGGCATCGACCAGGACTGCCAGCCCGATATCCCCCAGGATCTGGACGGGGACGGCTTTTTTGACTCCGGCTCCGGCAGCCTGGACTGCGACGACCAGGATGCCGCGATTTATCCCGGTGCAACGGATGTGCCTTACGATGGCATCGATGCCGACTGCGCAGGCGACTCCGACTACGACGCCGATGACGACGGTTTTGACAGCGACAGCTACGGCGGCAACGACTGCGACGATGCCGACAGCGGCGTCTTTGTGGGTGCCAACGACCCCTTCTACGACGGCATCGACGCCGACTGTGCGGGGGACTCCGACTACGATGCCGATCACGACGGTTTTGACAGCGACATCTATCGCGGGGACGACTGCGACGATACCAACGCGGCCATCGCACCCGGCGCTACCGATGCGCCCTATGATGGCGTAGATACGGACTGCTCCGGCGGATCCGACTATGATGCGGATGCCGACGGTCACGACGCGATTGCCTTTGGCGGACAGGACTGCGACGATGCCGACGCTGCCATCGCACCGGGGGCGTCGGACCCCCCTTACGATGGGCTGGATGCCGACTGCGCCGGAGACTCCGACTACGACGCCGATCACGACGGCCACGACGCCGTCGCCTTCGGCGGACAGGACTGCAACGACAGCCTCAGCACGGTCTATCCGGGGGCCTATGATCGCGCCTACGACGGCATCGACAGCGACTGTGCCGGAGACTCCGACTACGACGACGATGCCGACGGCTACGACGATCCACGCGGGGGCGGTGGCGACTGTGACGATACCGATCCGGCCATCCACCCGGGCGCCAGCGAGGTCTGCGAGGATGGCCTGGACAACGACTGTGATGGCAGTGCCAATGGCTGCACACTCCCGACGCAGACCTTGCTCAACAACACGGTGACCGCACTGCAGGGTATCCAGGCCCTAGACTATGCCGGGATGGCCGTGGCTTTTGTCCCGGATCTGGACGGAGACGGCAAAGACGAGGCGCTGGTGGGAGCCACCGGTGTCAACGGGCTCTTGGGGGCGGCCTATCTGCTGAATGGTGGCTTCCAGGCTGGAAGTCTGGCCAACGCCGATCGGACCTGGACCGGGGTTGTTCAGGAAACCGGCTACTGCTTGAGTGCAGTGACCGACAGCACCGACACCTGGCTCATCGTCGGGACCGACACCGGTGGAATTTTTGTTCTGAGCGGAGGTGCTGGAACGGACTATGTGGACAATGCTGCCACCAGCTATCTGTACAGCTCGACCGGTAGTCCCGGCTGCCCTGCGGCCGGCACCGACTTCGATGCCGATGGCACTCTGGATATGGTGATTGGCGCCACCGCAGACAGCGCAAACGGAACCGCATCGGGGCGACTCTGGGTGGAGTTGAACCCGGGATCGGGAAGTTATGACCTGGCAACGACGGCAGCAGAAATCTATGGCGAAGGCTCCCTGGATCGCGCCGGCATCGTCCACACCGGCGATCTCACCGGCGATGGTCTGGAGGATCTGATTGCGGGAGCCTGGCGGGCTGAAGAGCCGACGTTAGGGCGCACCACCGGCGCGGTCTACCTGGTGGAAAACAGCAGCCTGCTGGCCCAGGTTGGAAGTATGAGCTTGAGTAATGCCGATGCCAAGTTCTATGGCAATACGTCGGATTTGGGATTGGGCTTCTCGCTGGAACATGGGGATTTTGATGGCGATGGCTACAACGACCTGGTCATGGGAGCCCCCAACTCCAACCGCTACTATTCTGCGGGGGGCGTCGTCTATGTGGCCTATGGACCGCTGAACAATGCGGGCCCTCAGCCCGCTTATAACCAAGGACAGACCTTCTACGGACTCACCAGTAGCAACTTCGGCTATTCTCTGGCCGTGGGCGACCCCAATGGCGATGGTCGCGCCGACGTCCTGGTGGGATCGGTGGTGGCCGACGTCTTCGGCTATGTGGACAATGGCGCCGCGGCCCTCTACTACGGACCCCTCCCGGGCGGCGCCTGTGTGGTGGGATCGGGTTGTAGCGACAGTGTTTTTGGCGGCGGCTCCAGCAACGATCAGGCTGGACGCTCCCTGGCCATGGATGGTGACGCCGACGGCGACGGCTACGACGATCTGCTCATCGGCGGGGACCGGGCGCTGGTCAGCGCCGGCGCGGCCTGGTTTGTCCCCGCCTCCTCGGCCCGCTGAGGGAGCCACGGCATAGTGACTCAATCCAGAGTCACTACGAATGTTCGGCCTTCTTCCTCATCAGCCAGCGTAGTCCGGATCGGGCGAGCAGACCTGCCGGCTCCAGGCGGGCACCACCGAGGCGGGGACACCGCTGCGGTCCCAGGGATAGCGCTGCAGCAGCGTACGGGCGCTGGGATCGGCCAGCGGTTCGCCCGCTGCACCAGGGACCAGCTTCGCCGCGATGATCGCCTCCACGATGCTGCGCGCCATGGGCAGGTAGCCCATACAGGTGAGGTGGACGTGATCGATGAAGTCCACCCTACCCGACAGACCATGGGGGCTGCGCGCCTCCATCGCGGCCGCAAGGTCGGCCAGGGGGAGCCCGTGCTCCTGCGCGCGGCTTCGGATCAGCGCGTTGTAGGAGGGCCGCGTGCGGCTGCGGGGCTCGATTTGGATGGCCATGCTGTAGAGCTCCTTGGCCCGCTCGTAGTCCCCGGCCTCCTCCATGCAGCTTGCGGTGCGCACCGCGCCAAAAAAAGGATTTCCACAGCGGGAGATCTCTTCGAGCGCTGCGGAACATTGACGTTGCTGGGCGAGCTGGTCCAGCCGGGCGCAGGCGGGGTCGGCGGCCAGGATGGCCTTCCGCTCCTCCAACTGGAGGAAGCCGGCGATATTCGGTAGGTTGATGGGGAGGGTTCCCAGCACCAGGGTGAGGCCGTTCTGGGCACTCTGCTGGATCATCCGGTCCAGGTGCGCGGTAAAGGAACGCTCCGTCTCCGAGGCGGTCAGGGTGGGAATCTGGCTGGTCGCCGGCCGATCCGATGGCTCAGTGCGCACAGCCTTTTTCAGCATCCGGTACAGAATCCAATCGTTCAGCTCTTGGTTGTAGGCACTGGCCGGACCGACCCCCTCGTTGTTGCCCATCGCCACCACCAGGATGTCGGGCTCGGCATGAACCAGCTCCTCGACCACGGCGACGATGCGATAGGAATTCTGCCCATTGGCCCCGGCATTGACCACCTCAAAGTTCACCGAGGGATAGCGCATTTCCAGGAGCTGCTGCACCCAGTCCGAGATGGTTCCGTAGCCGGCCGGGGTCGTGTTTTTGGGGAGCTGG
>CAITDR010000014.1 GCA_903891165.1 uncultured Pseudomonadota bacterium | reverse complement strand
GGCCCACCGGGAAGCTGGTTCAGTCGCTCCGGCCAGTCGCTAGATGCCGGCGTAAGCGCCTCCCCCTCCCACTCCCGGCTTAGCACCTCCTGGGCCCGGGCCCGGGTCAGACCGGCGGCCACCCAGCTGTCCTCGTCCGCCCGAAGTGCACCCTCAACGCCCCCGACCATCCCCATCGTCTTCCAGATGTCCCGCCGCGCCGCAAATTCCATCAGTCCCGCCCAGGGACGCCCCATCCGCTCCATGATTCTCCCGGGCCCAACGGGCCGTCGCGGATGGCTATACACATCTCGACCTGCGGCAAGGGCCGATAATTCTGAGAAGGCTCCGGCCAAGCGCGTGCGACTCTTGACAACCCGAGGGATCGGGGGGAAGCTATCGGTCGGAGAAGCAGGATGCTGCTCGGACTGGTACTGTCCCTGGCGTTAGCGCAGGAAGGTCAAGTAAATCTGGGGACGGTGGACGGTACACCGGACTACTACGAGATCCAGACGGGAGATACCCTCTGGGATATCTCTACGCGATTTCTTGCGGATCCCTATGCCTGGCCTGAGCTGTGGTCGGTGAATGAGTACATCACCAACCCGCACTGGATCTACCCGGGGAATCGGATCTATTTCCGCTTGGGCGACAACCTGAACCCACCCGGTGCAGGCGCGCCCATCGACAACACGCAGTCCGGCCCGGTGGCAGAAGGCGACCGGTGCGACTTTCCTCCCCGCTTCGACTATGTGTACCCTCGCGCTACCTTTTTTGCGCCGGGCACCATCAGTAATCCCTCCGATCTGGAGCTGCAGGGTACCGTCTACGGTGCGGACACCGGCCACCGGATGCTGGGCGAGCGGGACTTTGTGTACCTGAAGCTGCGCAAAGCCGACGAGGTGGAGTGTGGGCAGGTGCTCGCGGTCTACCGGGAATTGCAGCGTACAGTAAAACGCGGCAAGAAGGGAAACCTGGGCCGCCTGTACCGGGAGCTGGCGGTGGTGCGGGTGCTCCGTGTGGACGACAACATCGCAACGGCGCAGATCGAACAGAGCTTTTACGAGTTTGAACGTGGTGACCTGGTCGGTCAACCCATCCCGGTCAGCTTCTCGATGGAAGTGATGCCGCCGGATCCCAAGCAGGAGCTGGAGGCTGCTGTGATTGCCCGCTTGACCATGGAGCAGCTCCTGGCCAACACCGGCGAGACGATCTTCCTGGATCGTGGCCTCAACGATGGTGTGGAGGCAGGCCAGTCGCTCTATCTGGTGGAGCGAAAAGAGGGCCTGGCGGGGGTGGGCGTGGAAGATCCGGCGCTGCCCGAGCGGGTGGTCGGGCGGGTGGTGGTGGTCCGTGCAGAGGATAATTGGGCGACCGCCGTGGTGATCGACGCAGCAACACCGGTGGCCGTGGGCGCCCAGGTGACGACGGTACCCAACGCGCAGTAGACGCAGGGGAGGCCGGGGACACATTTATTTGTCTATACGTATAGACAAATATTGTAGATTGACCCTCGTCCGATTGCTCAGTGCAGCTTGATCGCTGTGGCGGTGGTCACACCCGCTTCGCTCAGGCGAGGTAGATCCAGGTTTGCCGCTTCGGCAGAGGAATAGCTGCCAATACGCACGCGTACCTGAGACTTGCCATCCACCAGGGTGTTGGTCCACCACGCGGGCAAGCCCGCCGAGCGCAATTTCAGGATCTCGGCCTGCGCGGCGGAAACCTGGTCGAAGGTGCCTACTTCGAGGGTCCAGCCACCCGGGGGGACCTCGTCGCTTTGGGATGCGGTTCCGGAGGTGGGGGGCACCATAGCAGCCTGACCAGCGGGAGAGCTGGAAAGGGGTAGGGTATGCGGAAAATCCAGAGGCTGCGCGCCGGGTTGGGCCTGCTCGACCCGCGTAAGCAGCGCCTGCAGCTCACCCGTCTGCGCCTCGGGGCCTAAGAGGGCTTCCACCGCTTTTTCCGGCGGGGGAGCCTGCTGGCGGCCGATCTGGATTCCGAGAAAAAAGGTCACCGCGGACAGCGCGACCGCCATACCCGCCAGCGCCACGAGGTGCCCTCGGGTAAGCGCAACCTGGCGCTCCCGGGGGCGGGGAGGTTCGTGCATCATCCCATTCTCCCTGCCAATTCGCCCATGGGGACCAGCTCCAACACCCGGTCCTCCACCACAGCTTCCGCGTGGCGCTCCAGCTCGCTGAAGATGCTGTCCAGGCGTGACTGCAGCACCCGGCTGTCGTTACCGACCACCGCGATCGCCACGACCACGCGGTCCACCGCATCAAGGTACCCCACCTCTGCAAAAGAGGCGTGGTGGCGGCTCTGAACCCGATCCCGGAGGGAGTGGACGACGTGGCGCCGATCTTTGAGCGATCGGGCTCCGGGCACCCGCACCAGACAGCGGAGCACCCCGACCCAGATCGCCTCATCCGGCGCCGGTAGCACCCGCATCAGGCAACCCGCGGTACTTCAACCTGGGTGAGGAAGACGATGCGATCGCCGACCACAAGCTCCGGCACACCGTCAAGCGAAACACCGCATTCGAAGCCCTTTTCGACTTCCTTCACATCTTCCTTGAAGCGCTTCAGGCCGGAGACCTTGCCCTCGTGGACCTGCTTGCCAGCACGCAGCACCCGTGCGGTACCCGAACGCACTGCCTTGCCTTCCAGCACCATACAACCGGCGACATTGCCGACTTTGGTGATGGAGAACAGGACCCGTACCTCGGCCTCGCCCATCTTCCGTTCTTCGTAGACCGGCGCGAGCATCCCAAGGAGGCGGGCGCGGATCTCGTCGATGACCGTATAGATCACGTCATAGCGACGGATCTCGACGTTCTGGGAGTCGGCCGCCTGACGAGCCTTGGCGTCGGCCTTGACATTGAATGCCACGACCATCGCTTTTTCGGCCGCAGCGAGGTTGATGTCGGACTCGTTGACCGGGCCCACACCTGCCAGCAGCACTTTGACCTGGGTGCCAGCGATGGAGAGGGCTTCCAAGGAGCCTTTCAGGGCCTCCAGAGAGCCACCCACGTCGCTCTTGATGACGAGGTGCAGAACTTCCAGGTTCTGGCCCTGCTTGAAGAGATCGTCCACGGTGAGCTTCTGGCGGTGGGCCAGCGCACTGCTGCGCTCGCGCTCCTGCCGATGCTCGACCAGGGAGCGGGCGTCCTTTTCGGACTCGACCACCACAAAGGTGTCGCCCGCGTTGGGGATGTCCTGGAGGCCGAAGATCTCCACCGGGGTGGAGGGGCCGGCTTCCTTGAGTTTCCCGCCGCGATCGTCTGCCATCGCGCGTACACGGCCCCAGGTGGTGCCGATGACGATCTCGTCCCCCTGCTTCAGGGTACCGCTCTGCACCAACAGGCTGGCAACCGCACCCTTTCCAGTTTCCAGGCGGGCTTCCAGCACGATACCTTCGCCGTTCCGGTCGGGGTTGGCGCGCAGATCGGCCACTTCCGCGACCAGCAGGATGTTATCCAGCAGGTCGTCCACACCGGTCCCCTTCAGGGCGGACACGTCCGTGAACAGGGTATCGCCGCCGAACTCTTCAGGAACCAAGCCGTATTCCATCAGGGCCTGACGGATACGCTCCGGCTGCACGCCCGGCTTATCCATCTTGTTGACCGCGACCACGATGGGCACACCGGCGGCCTTGGCATGGCTGATGGCTTCGACCGTCTGCGGCATGACGCCGTCATCCGCTGCAACCACCAGTACCACGATATCCGTTGCCTTCGCACCACGCGCACGCATGGCCGAAAAGGCAGCATGGCCAGGAGTATCAATGAAGGTGATGAGCCGATCCCCGCGCTTGACCTGATAGGCTCCGATATGCTGGGTGATGCCACCCGCCTCGCCCTGGGCCACACGGCTCTTTCGCACGGCATCCAACAGCGTCGTCTTGCCGTGATCGACGTGGCCCATGACGGTCACGACGGGCGGACGGTGGACACGCTTGCTTTGGTCCTCGTCCTTCTTGTTCTTCTTGTGTTCGATGATCTCGGACTCATCGAAGGCCACGTTCACGATCTCGGCGTTGTAGTCCGCCGCGAGGATCGATGCGGTGTCGAAGTCAATGAACTGGTTGATGGTGGCCGGCTGACCCATAGTCATCAGCAACTTCACCAGCTCCGCAGCCTTAACACCCAGCTCGTGGGCAAGGTTCGCGACGGTGATTTCGCCATCGATACGCAGCTTCCGCTTGATACCCTTGGGCACTGCCGGGCGCAAGGACTGCGCGGGACGGGCCTTGGCGCGCCGCATACGCTCATCAAGCACCACCTCGGACCGTTCCTTGGAGCGGGGCTTCCGGCGGTTGGCACCACCGGGATCATTGCTTGGCGCGGGTGCCGGAGCCTGAGGCAAGGGCTCGGGCTGGCGCATGTCGCGGCGTCCCTGCGGGGGACCACCCGGCTGCCAGCGCTGGGCGGGAGGGGTCGGTCCCCCTTCACGCGCGCGGCGACGGGCACCGGTGGGATCGCTGGGATCGTAGCCTGCCGGAAGAGAGACGACGGCGCGCCCCAGACCGGGGAGCACGGGGCCACCTGGAGCAGCCACTGAGGGACGACCCATTCCCGGACGTGCCGGAGGCAGGGGCGGCCGACTGGCGCCTCCCGGGCGCTCCACAATCACAGCCCGCTCCATGGTGGGCTCTTCACGGGGGCGCGGGGGCGGCGCAGGCTCCGCAGCGGCCTCAGGGGCCTGTTCTGCAGCTTCGGCGACGACACCGACTGCTTCCACGGCCTCTGCCGTCTCGGAAGAGGGCGCAGGGGGCAGCACGGGCTCGATGGAGGGCTGATCGCCACGAGGCTCCACCACTTCGACGGGCATTTCCTCGCCCGCTGTCGGAACATTCGCTTCCTGGAAGGGAGCTTCGCTGACCCGGACCTCTGCCACCGGCGCCACATCCACGGGAGCCACCACAGGGGGTGCGACTACTTCGGGGGCACGCGGGGCGGGCGGCCGCGAGATCTGCGGTACCGCGCCGGTATTCCGGGGAGGAAAGGGCGTGGGAACCCGATTGGCCGGCGGAGGCGCCATCGGGCCGCCGCCAGGCCCCATCACCCGACGGGGCGCCGAGGGTGCCGCGGCCTGAGCCACAGGAGCCGGAGCGGGTGCAGGAATATCCTCGGCACGCGCAGGACTGCCCGGGCGACGGATGGTTTTTGTCACCGGCGGAGGGGGCGGGGGTAGCTCCTGGGCCGACGCACGGCGACGCACGACGCCGGTTCCGACGCGCGTGTCACCTCCCTTCACTTCGGGCGGCTTCGGGTCCGGCGGCGGCGCAGGCTTGTTGCTGCGGACCGGTTTCGAATTTTCCAGGCGATCCAGGAGATCTTTAGTCGACATTCACTACCTTTTAGGGAGAACGGGCACGAAAGATGCACCCGATCTCTGGTCGGCCCCCCCCTAACGCAACTCCACCATCCGCGGCAACTGCTTCATGATGGCTCGGGTCACACTCCCACTCCGGAGTCCGACCAGCGCGCGGGTGCCTTTGCCGATCTTCTGCCCCAATTCGTTACACGTCAGGGGAAGAATGACAGGTTTCACATGGGGAATCAGGGAAGCTATTTTCTCTACACTCGCGCCAGCAGCATCGCTGGCGACCAGAAGCGCTACAATTTCGCCGCTGCGCACTGCGGCCTCCAGCTGTTCGGCCCCGCCGGCCACCAGACCCGCCCGCGATGCGAGCGGCAACAGCTGCAATACTTTGGCCTGAGCAGCGGCCTGTACCTGCTCGCGCAGGCCACGCACCACCACCGACTCCACTTTCAGCGCCTTGGCCACCAGACCCGGGCGCGCCTCAGCCTGCGCAATCACCTCTGCCGTCGGCAGAATCCATGCACCCCGGCCGGGACAACGCCCAGAGGGATCCACAACCACCTCTCCCTCCGGCCCAATCACCAGGCGCACCAAATCGTCCGGATCACCCGCCGTCCGGGTGACCACACAGCTGCGCTCAGCCTCCCCGGTCGGCGGTTTTCCGAAGGCCGCTGCCCGACGTACTCTACGTTGCGTGCGGGCGCGGGTCATGGAGGCTCAGATCTCGTCGGCGCTGGGCGGAAGATCGGCTGCGCCCTTGCGACGCTCCGCCTCTTCCAGGATCAGCCCTTCCAAGGCACGCTCGCCAGCGTCCACCACTGCCTGGGCAAAAGCCTCGTCGATACCGAGGATTCCGGCCAGATCGTAGGCTTCTGCATCGGCCACTTCGCGCACGGAACGGAAGCCATGGCGGATCAGGTGCTCGATCATGTCCTCGTCGAGGTTTTCGACGAGGCCCAGCTCGCGGCGGGCCTGATCGGCCATGTCAGCATGGCGACTCTCGGAGTAGATGTCGATACGCCAGCCGGTAAGCTGCGCTGCAAGGCGGACATTCTGGCCACGACGGCCGATGGCCTTGGAGAGCTGATCATCGGGGACAATCAGCTCCATGGAGTGGGCGTGCTCGTCGATGTATACCCGCGAAACGTGGGCAGGCGCGATGGCGTGCACCACAAAGCGGGCCGGATCGGCATGGAAGGGGATGATGTCGATCGCTTCGCCGCGCAATTCCTGCACGACGGCCTGGACACGGCTGCCCTTCATACCGACACATGCGCCCACCGGATCGACATCACTGTCGTTGGAGCTGACGGCGATCTTGGCGCGGAAACCCGGCTCGCGTGCACAGGCTTCGATGCGGACGATACCCTCGGCCACTTCGGGAACTTCCAGCTCGAAAAGCTTCATGATCAAGCCCGGATGGGTCCGGGACAGGATGACCTGGGGGGTCTTGGTGGAGCGGGTGATATCCACCACGTAGGCCTGGATCCGGTCGCCCTGGCGATAGGTCTCCGTCGGCACCTGTTCGCGCTTGGGAAGGATGGCTTCGGCGCGACCCAGCTCCACAATGATGTTGCCCTTTTCGAAGCGGCGCACCATACCGGTGATGATCTCGCCTTTCCGGTCCTTGAACTCGGAGAAGGTCATCTCGCGCTCAGCGTCGCGGATCTTCTGGATGATCACCTGCTTGGCGGTCTGCGCGGCGATACGGCCCAGACCCTCGACATCCAGCTTGATACCAAGCGAATCGCCGATCTCGCATTCCGGATCGAGCTTGCGGGCATTGGCCAGATCGATCTCCAGATCGTCGTCCTCGACGTCCTCGGTGACGGTCTTGAACTCAAAGAGCTCGACCTCCCCCAATTCGTCGTTCCACTGGGCTTCCAGGTCCTTCTGCATGCCGTACTTTTTGCGTGCGGCAGCCTCCATCGCCTGTTGAAGCACATCAATCAGGGAATCCCGCGGGATATTCTTTTCCCGGGCAACCGCTTCAAGTTCACGGGCAAGCTGGCTGATCATGGTGTTTCCCCTTCGGAGACGGGAGGCAATCCCTGCCCCATCCGCGCGAATTGTTCAGCATTGAGTTCAACGTTTGCCCGATCCACATCCGCAATGGCAAAGCTGCGGGGGCCTTCGCTCGTCTCGATCACGGCCGTACCGTCGGCACAGGGCCCGACACGACCACGGATCCAGCGGCGGCTCTCCATCCCAAACAGGCGCGCGCGCACTGTGCAGCCGAAGAAGCGCTTCCACTCCTTCTCCCGCTGCAAAGGCGGCTCGGTACCGGGCGAAGAGACCTCCAGCTCATAGGCGGAAGCCACCACATCCTCGACATCCAGCACGGGGGAGACCGCCCTGGACACACGAGCGCAGTCCGCAATCCCGACGCCGCCGCTACGATCGAGCGTAAGGCGCACAAGGATTTTTCGGCTTGTACCACCGTAAACTTCCACCGCCACCAGCTCGTAGCCGAGCCTCTCCACCACGGGCTCGGTCACGGACCGGAGCCTTTCGCGGAGTTCGTGGTTGGGAGTAGTCATAGGGGTACACCTGAAAACGAAAAAAGCGCCCTGAGGGACGCTCCAGTTGTCGGAGGATTCGGGTCCCGCCCTGCTATCCGGTTCCTGCTTCCTTTGCAACGAGAGATGAGAGAGCTTCAGCGCTCCGCAAGGTGGGCCTTGGCTTCCTTGGCGGCCTTGCTCTTCGGATAGCTGCGGACCACATCATTCCAGAAGATCTCGGCGGCGTCCCGTCGGCCCAACGCCGCAAAGCACTCCCCCTGCCGCAACATCGCCCAGGGCGCCCAGGATGTGTCCTTGTACTTGTCTACCACCAGTTGGTAGGCGGCCGCTGCATCCTTGTAGGACTCTTCCTTCTGGTAGGCCGCTCCGATCCGATAGTAGGCCTCGGGCACCCGGTCACTTTTTGGATTTTCCTGGATGAAGGTCTGGGCCACCACCCGCGCTGCGGCACCGTCTCCACCCTCGATATTTTTCTCGATCAGCGCAAAAACTTCTTCGGGTGTGGTGGGCGCAGGCGGAGGGGCCACCACGGGGACTTCCGGGGTCACCGTCGGCTTGACCCCACCTTCGGGGGCCTTGATGCCCAGCTTATTTTCCAGGTTCTGAATCCGCTCTTCCACGGTGCCCAGCCGACCATCGGCGTCGGTCTGGAAGCCCGCTCCGGCATCGCGGGTCACGCCAAAGTCGTGCTGCAGAACGTCCAATTGCCCGCGCAGACTGGCCACCTCGGTGCGCAGGGACTCCATCGTCTCCAGGCGGGTAAGTTGGTCCTGCCCCAAAGAGCGGGTCACCTCCTCCATCTGGCTGATTCTACGCAGAAGATCGGTGGAGGTAGTCTCCAGCTGCACTACCCGCTGGTCGTGATCCCGGAGCTGCTGGTGCATCCGCTCGGTGGCAGACTGGCCGGTGCGATCAAGCACGCAGCCCAACAGGAGCATGAGCATTCTGGCCTCCTACGCAGGCTTTCTCAAATTTTATCGCGAGGCGGAAATTTCCGCACGCCGGTTTTTTGCCCAGGCATCGTCACCGGAGCCCGTGCTTGCGGGACGCTCCTCTCCGTAAGAAACAGCCTGTACCCTGGTCTTCGGCACGCCCAGACCGGTCATGTAGCGGTTCACCGCATCGGCGCGGCGTTGACCGAGCGCAAGGTTGTACTCGGTGGTGCCACGGTCGTCGCAGTGACCCTCCACCCGAACCTGCGCATCCGCATTACGCACGCAGGCGGCGAAACTATCCAGTTGGGTCCTACTCTCTGGCTTGACAGTGTAGGAGTCAAAGTCAAAGTAGACGGTGACGGCCGGGCAGGGCGGACCCGCTGGAGGTGCCGCCTCCTGGAGGCGAAGCCCGTTGCGCAGGCTGGCACGTTTGCCGTCAGGGTTGATGACGGTCACATCATAGCTGCCGACAGCGAGCGGAGGAATCGCTACGTCCAACACCGATTCCCCAATAAAAGTGACGCCATTCAGCGTGGAGGATCCGATCTGCACCTGGGCACCACGGGCGAAGCCCGAGCCGAAAACCTCGGCCGAAAAAGATCGGTTTGCCGTACCATACCCAGGCTCAATCCCCGCGACCTGCAGCGTCACCGAAGGGGGGGCGATGTCGATCTGGTCGTCCACCACCACATCCTGCTGGTCCTTGGGCTTACAGCCTTTGGCGCCGGTCGCAAGGGTGAGCAGCAGCGGGCTCAACAGCAGCAGGCTACGCTTCATGGGAATTCCTTTCTCAAGCTCTCTCTCTTATGGGTTTCACTTGACTTGTCAATGGGAAAATGCCCAGCAGGCGTAGCATCTTGTCGCTGGTTGTCGCCTTCGGCGGCGCGCTGTGGCTGGGGAGCCTGGGCGACCTGCGGCTGCAGGCGTCCCTTTCCGTGGCCATCCTATTGGGCTGGGGTCTGGGAATTTTCTTTCTGAAGCCGTCTTTTTCGCGTCCGCTCTGGTTGGTGGGCGCGGCCCTGCTGGTGCGTCTGCCCCTCCTTTGGGCTGCACCCAGCCTCTCCGATGACCTCTACCGCTATCTCTGGGAGGGTCAGGTCTGGCGCCATGCTATCAGTCCATTTGTGTATGCACCCGATGCCCCGGAGCTGGCCTTTCTGAGGGACGCCATCTGGGAGAAGGTCAACCATCGGGAGGTTTCTTCGATCTATCCTCCCCTGGCGCAGCTCAGTTTCTATGTAGCGAGTCCTACAGGAATTTTTGGCTGGAAGGTGGGGATGGGGCTGGCGGACGTCGGGACGGCGTGGTTGTTGTTCCGGCGCCGCCCCGAGGCGGGGAGCTTGTGGGCGCTCTTGCCGCTGCCGGTGCTGGAGGCGGCGGGGAGCGGGCATCTGGAGGGGCTGGGCGTGATGTTGATGGTGGCGGGATTGACGCTTGGGAGGGGATTTTGGGGCGCGGGACTGATTTGGGCGGCGGCGATGGTGAAGTTGCTGCCGGCGCTGCTATTGCCCCGGGTGGCACCCCGCTGGAGCTGGCCGCTGCTGTTGGGTGGCACCGTTGCCGCCTTGTGGATGATGGGCCTGGATCCTACACTCTTGCGCGGTTTTGAGACCTACCGGCAGCACTGGTCTTTCAATGGGTCTTTGTATCCTCTGCTACGTTTTTTTGTGGAGGAGGAAGCGGTCGTGCGGCTGGTCTTGCAGGGGGCCGGCATGGTTGTGGTGGCGGGAATTTTGTGGAGATCCCGAGATCCCGGGCGGATCGCGCTGTGGGGCTGCGGAGCCTTTGTGCTCTTGTCCCCCACCGTTCATCCCTGGTATGTGCTCTGGGCGCTGGCGGCCGGCCTGTGGTGTGCTGTGGAGGCCTGGCTGCTGCTGGCGGTGCTGGTTCCCCTCGCCTATCTGGTCTGGGGACCCACGGGCTGGGTAGAGCTCCCCTGGGTGGCCCCGGTGATCTACCTGCCCGTCTATGCCTGCCTGCTGTGGACCGGGCTCCGCAGCCTCCTCCTCCCCTCCCCCTCCCCGGTGTTCTGATGTTTGTTCGACCTGAAGATGCGATCGCAGCATGCCCCCCACCCTCCGGTCGCGTGGGGATCGCGATTCCCGATGGCACCCGTCCGGTGGACTGCACGGCGGCGCTCAGTGCCCTGCGCCCTTACGTGGAGGCTGAGCCTCCGGTGGTGGTCGGATTGGGCCTGCATCGGAAAATGTCTGCTGCAGAGCTGCCAGAGTCGCCCTTTCCCCTGCTCCAGCACGACCCGGACGACACAGTATCTACTGGGACTTTTTCGGGCGTTCCCGGTGGAATTTTCCGGCCACTGGCGGAGTGCGACGCTCTCTTGAGTGTGGGCGTGGTGGAGCTGCACCAGTACGCGGGTTTTTCGGGAGGTCATAAGGGGGTTTCTGTCGGATGTGGGGCACGGGCGACGCTGGATGCCCTGCACCATCGCGATCGTGTGACCGCCCCGGGGGTGGACATCGGAAGGATTGAGGGGAATCCTTTTCGAGAGATCGTGGATCAACTTGGAGAAGCTGCGCGCTGCCGGTGGGCACTGGTGCAGACGGAGAGAGGCTGGCTGGCCGGGGAGCCCCGGCAGGTTCTGAGGGAGGCGGCCGCGGCCCTGGATTGTTGGGAGGAGCACCCGGCGCCCTACCCGGCGATGATCCTGGATGTACCCGCGCGAAAAGCCGTCAATTTTTACCAGGCTAGTCGGGCGGCGACCTATGTGGGGCGGAGTCCGGCGCCTCCTCTGTTGCCGGGTGCCACGCTGTACCTGGAGGCCGGTTGCCCGGAAGGGATGGGATCCGGCTCGGGAGAGCTGGCTTTTGCGGAGGTACTCGGTCGCGGCAGATCTCCATGGCCGGAGCTGTTGGAGGGGGAG
>CAITDR010000013.1 GCA_903891165.1 uncultured Pseudomonadota bacterium | reverse complement strand
CCCAACCCCAGCCAACGTACACTCTCGCTCTACTCTGCGGGCCTCCATATGCACAACCTGGGCAAGAGCGGCAGCCTGAAGCTGCGCCATGCCGACGGCAGCGAGGAGTGTCTTCTGGAGATCCCCGAGTGGGACTTTCAGAGGGAAGTGCGGATGAGATGTGTTTGGGAACGGGCTACCTGACGCTCTGAGGCCTTCACAAGGCTACAACCGCACGCCGATATGGGCCGAGAAGCTGTTCTTCCCCTCCATCAGCCCGGTAGGGTCCACACTCTCCAGCCACACATTCTGGTCCTTGCCGGTGGGGTCGGCCTGATACTCCCAGGTGCCCCCTAAAAAAACCGGGTTCCACAACATCAACTCTGCCCCCACCCGGGCCATGGGCCTGCCCCCTCCCCCGCCCAGGAAGGCCGCGCGCCACTCCCCACCCACCTGCAGCGCCAGCTGCGGAAAAGGCTGCACCCAAAGGGCAAAGGGAACGGCAAGTCCCAGGACGATCGAGGCATCTCCGGCCACGGGCGTCAGAAAATCGCTGTCACTTTCAGCGCGGATACCCGCCGTGGCGCCCACCGCACCGCCCTTCACCTTCAGCCGCCAGTTCACCCCCAGGTTGAATGTGAGTCCCCCTCCGTCGGTGGGCAGCAGCAGGTTAAGCTCGGTGCCGGTTGTCTTTTCAGCGGTTGTCAGGCGCACGGAGGGCTGCGGGTGCATGTCCCGAAGTGCAGCCGGCGCCATCCCCACCCCAAAGCCCGTCGCGTTGTCGAAGGGGCTCGCCGTCCAGTGTCGCCGCGTTTTTCCCGCGGCGGTCACCGTCAGCTGGCTGTCGGGCAATTCCCCAAGATCGAAGTTGCGTACAGACTCGGCAGCCAGGGCAAAGGACAGAATAGAAAGCAGCATCTTCGGCTCCACTGCCCTCGATTAAGCAAGGACCGTGCCAGCAACGAGGAAGCCCTTGTGGTTCAGGCTGGTACAGATCAGGGTCGCTCGCGGCTTCTTTGTACCAGGATGGGAGGAATCCCCTGCCCCGGCTTCGTTGACCTTTTCCTTACCTTTCCCTTGCTGGAATCCCACAAAAGCGGCAACTTTGGAGGAGAAGATGAGGATGTACTGGGAGCTAGCTTGGCGATACACCTCGAAGTTGGCCGCCGCCGCTCGCAGCAGGTGGAGCTGAACCTGGTACCGTTTGTCGATTTTCTCTCCTGCCTCGTGGCTTTTCTGCTGATGTCGGCGATGTGGGCGGAGGTGACGGCGATGGAGTATGAGCCCTGTCTGCTGTGCGGCGAAGTCCCTCCCCCGGACCTTCAGAATCTGCCGCCCCCTCCGCTTGCTATTCACCTCCAGGCCGATGCCTACCATATCTTCCGCGACCCCCGCCGGGGCCTGTTGCTGCCTACCTTGGAGGAGGATCCTCAACTTGAAGGCCTGGAGCAACTTCTGGCCTTGGAAAAAGACTTCTGGCCGGAGGAGATCCGAATTTGTGCTGATAACAGACGACGGCGTCACCTTCGGCGAAACCATGGCGGTGCTCAACCACTTCCGGGATCATGGCTACATCGACCCCTATCTGGCCGGCGGGCCACCCCTCTACTACGGACCTTCCCAGTTTCCCAGGTATGTTGTCCGATAGGGGCTTTTTATTCACGCAATCGTTAGGTCGATGACGCTTTTCCTCGCCAGCCTTTTGTGGAGTCCGGGGGTGCAGGCTTGTTCTTGTGGCGGCGGCAAGTTTTTCTTAGACGCCGAAGATTGTGCTTCTGCCACACGGGTTTTCAGCGGTGTGGTCGTCGCCAATGACTGGCCATGGGTGTATGAGTCCTTCAGCCGGTTCTCCGTCGTAATGAAGTTGGAAGTAAAGGAGGTTTGGCGTGGGGATGTGCCCGCCTATGTCTATGCTCGCACCGGCTTCGGAGGCGGGGACTGCGGTCGGCCGACTCCCGAAGGAACGGCGTTTCTGGTCTGTGATCATGGAGAGCGCGACATCGAACTTCACCACTGCGGGTCGACACCGGAGCTGGGAGAGCCACGGCCTTGGTTGACGAAAGATCTGGGGCCAAGTCACACGCCGGAACCGGCCTGGCCCTCCTTTCCGGCGCCAGATCGCCAGCTTCGGATACTCCCCGTCCTCGGTCTGGTCCTCCTTGCTGCGGCCGGTGGTCACTGGCTGCGACAACGCCGGGGGCCCTACGGACGGAGCGGCCCCTATCTGCCCGGGTTGCTGCTGGTGCCTGCCATACGCCTGGGCTTCTGGGTCTGGATACACAAGGGTTCACGATGGCACTGGTGGGAGTACCGGTTCATCTGGGTGGTCCTGGCGGCTGTGGGACTCGCGGGTGTAGCCGTGGCCTGGCGGGGGCAGCGGTCGGGAGGAGGAGGCCGGGCGCTGGTGTCCACCCTGCTGTACCTGATGGTCCTGGTGTGGTTGGGCTTTGGACCTCCTCATCTGCCCTTTCAGCCGGACGGTGTGGCTTGCTCCACTGAGCGTGCGCGTGCCTATTTTTCCGGTCGGCCTCCTGCGCCGAAGTGGTGGGACCGGTACAATTGGGGAGGAGGAGCACCGACAGTCCCCCAGGCCGAGCAAGATGATTACATAAATAAGCTGACTGCCTGGTACGCAGAGGTAGAGACCCGCCCAATCCCCCATGCATGCATCGATCTGGGCCTGTTCCCCATGAAGATTGGCTACAACGGCGACCGCTGCCTTGAATTCCCTGACGGCAGGGGCGGTATCCACCAGATCTGCGCCGACCCGCGCTACGACGGGGTACGCTGGGAGTGGGAGATGTTCTGACCCCTACAAACACCCTCCCGTCAAAAAATCCACAGCTCCATTCCCATCAAAATCACCCAGCTTGATCGTGGAAAGATCCCCGTGGTGATGGCGCAGTGTCACCCAAGATGTGCGACCACCGGAGGACCAGCGGAGGCTTTCGTGGGAGAGGTCCAGGACATCGGTGGTACCGTTGCCGTCCACGTCGGCAAAGGCAAGATCGCGGACGGTGGAGGAAGAAAGTGCAAGATCGGCCCAGGAGCTGCTGCCGGAGCGTGACCAGCGCCATGCCGTGCCGCTGCCGTAAAACACATCGGCGAAACCGTCGCCGTCAAAATCACCGAAGGCCAGATCAGCAATGTCTACGCCGGATGAGGCCAGATTGACCGGGGCACCGGATCCCTTGGGATGGTAGGACCAGCGGCTGCCGTCGGTGGTGAAGACATCCATGGCGCCGTCGCCGTCGAAGTCGCCAAAGCCCACTTCGCTGCGGGTGTAGGCAGAATTTTTGAGGGTGGACCAGGAAGAAGTGCCACTCTTGGACCAGCTCCAGCTGCTGCCATCGGCGCGGAAGACATCGTCGCGGCCGTCACCGTCGAGATCCACCAGCGCGATCCTCGATAAACCCTCGGTGGTGGTGGCCAGGGCGGTCCAGCTGCCGCCGCGCGGGTTGGTATAACGCCAAGCGCTGCCGGTGCTGCCAAACACATCGTCTTTGCCGTCGCCATCCAGGTCACCCACCAGAAGATCTTCGGCGGGGGTGCCGGAGGCCGAGCCGTAGTAGACCGGTCCCTCGCTGTCGGCCAGGCACCAGCGGATCGTGCCACAATCCCCAGCAGAAGCACCATAGTGGTTGGCGGAGGCGCTGCCGCTGGGGTCCACATCCGTATAGAAATTTCCGAAGTAATATCGTTGTGTATAGGCTGAACCACTGGATGGGGCGAGGCAGTTGTTGTAGAGCCAGGCCCCGTCGTCGGGTTTTCCGCGAACGACAAAACTGTACTGATCAGCGACCAGCACGATATTGTTATGGACACGGATGTCGCCGCCGGCATAGCTGCTGCCATCGTCCAGGGCTTCGTCCTGGCCGTGCATGTCAAAAACATGCCCGATCGCCGCCTCCTCTACGAGGTTGTTCCTCGCTTCGTAGTCCTCCCCCGGGTAGCCCTGGCCGGCCACGGCGTGGCGCATGGCGTTGAAGCGGTTCCAGCGAATCAGGGCTGAGCCAGGATCGGCGCCGTAGATCACCAAGCCGTAGCCCAGGCCCTGCCGCCAGCCGTGGTGGACGTGGTTGTGGTGCATGTCCACGCCCACCGCCCCCTTTACGCCCACGGCGGCATAGGTCCAGCCGGAGAATTCGTTGTTGTCCACCTCCAGGCCATCGTAGTAGAAGCTGGCGAGGGCATAGGCCGTTTTTGTGCAGTAGGCACAATTGGGGTCGCCACTCACATCTTCGGGGCAGCGGTCCGGCCACTCGGTGGGGCAGCTCTCGGGGTCGGGACCCCGGATCCGCAGGCCGGTCACCCGCACCGCCTCTCCACATGCCTTTAAGACAGGATCGGAGGCCCCTTCGGTGGCATAGAGCAGGCCTCCCCTTCCCTCTCCCCGGTTGCTCGCCAGCCAGACCCCGCCGGGAATACACAGGGATTGACCCGTCAAGTCGATCTTCGCCTCCTCCTCCACCCAGACAATTGTACCTGCCGTCGCCTCTGATAGCGCCGCGCTCAGCCCGGCGAGGTCGGAAACACGGCGTACCACCGGCCAATCCGGGTCCACCACATCGGGATAGCCCACCCCGCCGCCCCAGCGCCAGGCATCGTTGTCGCCGGGGTGGTCGGTGTCCGGTCGGGTGGGCAGGCTCCAGGGGTTGCTGTCTTCCTGGCCAGTCTCGCCCAATCCCGTCTCCCCCTCCTGGCTTTCCCGGCTTTCCCGGCTGGGATCGCTGTCTCCCTCTCCGGAACTTTCGGGTTGCGCTTTGACCACGGTGGGCGGAGAGGTGCAGGCGAGGAGGAAGAGCAGCATGGGCGATCCGGGCCACCGAAGGAGGTGGCATGTTAGAATAGCACATGGCTCCTCCTCCCATCTTGATCGGCAACTCCGACTTCCTGATTCAGCGGGAAGCTGACTACCTGTATGTGGACAAAAGCCGCTTTATCTCCGAGGTGCTGTCGCGCCCCTCCCAGGTGCAGCTCTACCCGCGCCCGCGCCGCTTCGGCAAGACCCTGTCCATGTCGATGCTGCGCTATTTTCTGGAGATTGGGGAGGATCGCAGCCGCTATTATTCGGATCTGGCAGTGTGGCAGGATCCCTTGTCACGTCAACACTTTCAGAAGCATGCGGTCATTTTTTTGAGCTTCCGGGATGTAAAGCCGGGAAGCTGGAAGGAGGCGGAGAAGTTGCTGGAGGAGGTGGTGACCGAGGAGCTTCGGCGTCACCTGGACAATCTTCGACTTTCCAGCATTGCTCCGCGTTTTCTGGCGCCGCTGGAGGCGGTAGACCGGGGTGACTTCAGCCTGCGTGTCCTCGGCTCGCTGACGGCGGCCCTGCACGCGGCCACCGGGCAGCGGGTGGTCCTGCTCATCGACGAATACGATGCGCCGCTGCTCCACGCCTGGACCGCAGGCTACTACGACGAGGTTGCCGCCTGGTTCCGCACTTTTCTCACCGCCGGCCTGAAGGACAACCAGGCGTTGTTCCGGGGGGTGCTCACCGGGGTGCTGCGTGTCGCCAAAGAGTCCATGTTCTCCGGGCTGAACAACGTGAAAGTCTACAGCCTTCTGGCTTCTGACCAGGAGCTGTTTGGCTTCACCGAAGCGGAGGTGAATACACTCTTGCATCAGTACGGGAGAGAGGCACAAGCCGAGGAAATCCGCCGCTGGTACAATGGCTATCGTTTTGGCGACAGCATCGTGTACAACCCCTGGTCGATGCTGCACGTACTGGGGGAACCCCAAGATCCCCTGAAGCCCTACTGGCTCAACAGCTCCGAGAATGCCCTGGTGCGCGAGCTGTTGCTGAAAAATGATGGTCTTCATACGGAGATCGCCACCTTGCTGGAGGGCGGCACCATCGAACGGCGTATCGACGCGAACGTGGCGCTGCGCGATCTCCGGGGCGGAAATGTCTGGAGTATGCTGCTCTTTTCCGGCTACCAGAAGGCCACCGCCCAGCGCCAGGAGGGTATCCACACCCTGGTCACCCTGGCCATCCCCAACCAGGAGGTGGCCGGGCTCTGGCAGGAGACTTTTGCCATCTGGCTGGAAGCGGGCACCGAGAACCTGGAGCCGCTGCACCGGGCATTGTTGAGTGGAAATGCGGACAAAGTGCAGGAATTGCTCCAAAAGCTCCTGCTCCGCCATGTGTCGAGCCATGACGTGGCAGAGACACAGAACGAAGCTTTCTATCACGCCTTTGTCCTCGGTTTATTGGTGACATTGGAACGGAGCCACGCGGTGCGCAGCAACCGGGAGGTGGGCATCGGGCGTGCCGATGTGCAGCTGATCCCCAAGCGCCCCGGCCTTCCAGGTGTAGTGTTGGAGTTCAAGAAGAAGTCCGATAAGAAAACACTTTTCTATCACGCCGGAGCAGCGCTGCGGCAGATCTCGGCGAAGGGCTATTGTGCGGAGCTGGAGGCGGCCGGGGCAACGCCGATTCACCGGCTTGGGATCTCCTTTTCGGGGAAGGAGATCGTGGTGCGGGGCTGAGGGGGGCTTGGAAACGTGCTAAAAGGCGGGATGCCTCCCCCCCTCCGACAGCACCTGCACGATGCTCTGGTCAGCCTGGGCCGGGCCTTTTTGGTGCAGCCGGAGAACCGGGCCCTTCGTGCGAATCTGGCGTCGGGGCGTATGAGCGCGCAGGACTACTATACCCAGCTTCTACGTCTGGTCTATCGATTAGTGTTGGTGCTGATTCTAGAGCAACGGGCACTTCTGCATCCCGATGAAGCCCCGACCGAGCTGCGGAGGCTCTACGCCGACGACCACAGCCTCGGTGGCCTGCCCCGACGCACGACGCAGAGCCTTCCGCCGGGATCTGGCCTTTGGCCGAGCTGTCTGCGGGTACTCCGTGGCCTCGGAAATGGGCTGCCTGAGCTGGGACTGCCGCGGCTATCCGGTATTTTTGCGGACGACCACTGTCGCGATCTCTACGCTGCATCGCTGGAGGATGGCGCATTTTTGCAAGCACTTTCCTGCCTGGGCAGCTCTGCCAATGGCAGCAAGGCCCTGCCCTGGCAACATATCGGCACCGAGGAGCTGGGTGGCGCCTACGAAAGCCTGATGGCGCGCAGCCCGCGCGTTTTTTTGCCTCCCGACGAAGTCGGCTTCACGTTGGACGAAGATACCAAGGGAAACGCCCGAAAAAAGTCTGGCAGCTACTACACCCCTGATCGCCTGGTCCAGCACCTTGTGGATCTGGCCCTGGACCCGCCGATCGCTGAGACGCTGGCGACCCGGCCTGCCGATCCGGTAGAGGCGCTGCTCTCCCTCCGTATTGTGGATCCAGCTTGTGGATCCGGTCATTTTCTCTTGGGTGCGGCACGACGGCTTGCGATGGCCGTGGCGCGGGAGCGGGCCGGGGGCGAGCCGCCTCCATCCGTCGCACAGGAGGCTTTTTTCGAGGTGATCCGCCGCTGTATCTATGGGGTGGACCTCAACCCCATGGCGGTAGAGCTGTGTAAGGTGGCACTCTGGCTGGAGGCGCGCCGGCCCGGGATGCCCATGGACCTGCTGGATAACCACATCCAGCTGGGCAATGCCCTCCTGGGGGCGTCGGCCGCGCAGATCACGGCGGGAATCCCCGAAAACGCCTGGGAGCCGGTGGAGGGAGAGGATCGTACGGTTGCAAAAAGGCTCCGCAGTCGGCACCGTACGGAAATGGAACCGGTCCGAGCTACCCCATTGCTGCCCACCACTTCGGAGGATCTCCGTCTGCTTGCGGATCTGTGGTGTTCCGCCTTTGTCTGGCCCAAAGAGGCAGGAGAAACCGAGACTTCGGCTCCCCTTCCCGCACTCTGGTCCACGATCTGCGCATCCCCCTCCTCCATCCCCTCCCCCACCCGGCGTATCGTCGCAGAGCTGCACGATCGCTACCATTTTTTCCATTGGTTCCTGGCCTTCCCGGAGGTTTTTGCACGCGGCGGCTTCGACGTGGTGCTTGGAAACCCCCCCTACCTCAACCAGCTGGAGTCCAACACTGTGGTCGGCCGCGGGGTCAGTCGCCTGCTCGATGCCCGCTTTGGACCCTTGAAGCAGGCCTATACCGATCTTGCCACCCTCTTTATGGTGGAGGCCCAGCGGATCCTCCGGCCCGGTGGCCGTCAGGTTCTGGTACACCCACTGGCGATGTTTGCCGCCAAGGATGCCGGTCCAGTGCGGCGCTACCTGGCTGGACACGGCGCCATCTCCGGACTCTGGATCACCACCGAGCACATTTTCGAGGCAGCACTTGTTTTTGTGGGAGCGGTCTGCATCGTGAAGGGTGCTTCGCGACGCTCCCTCATCCTGAGGCACCATGGAAATGACTTCACGCCTGCGGAGCCCCTGCCCCTGGACATGGATCAGCTCGCCGCCGAGCCCACCTGGGGGGCACTGATTGCCGACCTGATCGGGGTGCCCCGTGTGGAGCTGCCCAACCCGGTGCGCCTCGGCAGCATGGCCACCACCACCGCCGACTTCCGGGACGAGTTCTACGGCCTTGCACCATTTGTAGTCGAGGATACACCTGAAACACGGAAGGACCGATATTTTCCGCCCCTGATCGTGACCGGACTGATCGACCCGGCCGAGAACCTGTGGGGACAGCGCAGCTGCAGGTTTGCCAAAAATAAGTGGGAGCGCCCTCGGGTGGACCTGGCGGCGCTCAAAGCTCAGGGCGACCTCGCCGCCTGGGCCAAAGGCCGTCTGGTGCCCAAGATCGTGGTGGCGACCCAGACCCGGGCGATCGAGGCGCTGGCCGATCCGGAGGGAATCCTGATCAACTCCGTGCCTACCATTACTGTTATTCCTATGGACCCAGACACGATTTGGCGTCTTCTTGCGGTGCTCTTGGCACCGCCGGTGTCAGCCTGGGCGCTGGGGCGCTATGCAGGCAGTGCCCTGTCCATCGCCGCCATCAAAATGAGTGCGGATCAGGTGGCGCAGATTCCTCTGCCTATGCTCGAAGAACCCTGGGAGGAGGCGGCGAAGCTGGTGCGCCAGGCTTCCGCCTCCTCCTCCCTCCGCCTCTCCCTCCTTGGGGCGGCGGCAACAAAAATGTGTGATGCCTACGAAGTGCCGCGTGAGCCGGTGTGGAGCTGGTGGCGGGAGCGATTGGGGGATTGACCGGCTCAAAGACCCGAAAAGCTGGTCACCGAATAGCGCGCACTGCCATACTCCCAATAGAGCAGCCCATAGCCATTGTGGATGTGGGTGTACTCGATAGCGCCGGTTTCGTCCGTGTTTTCCACCCGCCAAACCGCGTAGCTCTGGCTGTCCACGGTCTGGTAGCGACCGTAGGGAATGTAGAAGTCATGGGTGGAGGTCGCATCGGTGCGGGTGTAGGTGGTGGGTGTGGTCGCGAGCTGCACACCGCTCAACTGCCAGCTTCCAAAGCGGGCGATCGTCGCCGGAACCAGCAGCGGTCGATCCAGGAAGCGTTCGAGCCCCGAGGCACTGCTACTGTTGCCCTGGGCCACCGTGGTGGTGCTCCACTCCTCCGCCACCAGGTGCACGCCGTCGGTTTCGCAGCTCACCCAGCGGTCCATTTCAAAATAGTCCACCTGCGTCGCCGCACTGTTGCTGCCTGAGCCGGAGATCTGGATACCCCAGACGTCGATGCCATCAAAGCTGCTGGCACCGGTCGCCGTCACCGTCCAGGATAGGCTCTGCCGCCCATCCACGCCCGCCCAATTCCACACCGCACCCACCCGATCAAAGGGCGCATAGCCGCTGCAGACGTCGTACGCCAGGTTGTTGGTGCTGACCGTACAAATGGCGTCGGCGCCGTCACAGTCCTGATCCACCCCATCTTCGCAGCTCTCGGTGGCCCCGGGGAAGCGCCGTGCATCCCGGTCGTCACAGTCGGCGGCGGAGGCCGCACCATCCCCGTCTTCGTCGTCATCGGGCGTCGCGGGATTGCAGTCGTTGTCCAGCCCATCATAGGCGATCTCGGCCAGGGAAGGGGCAACGGCCGCGCTCCGATCATCGCAGTCTTCGGCCACCGGATAGCCATCGGCATCCAGGTCGTCGTCGGGGGTGGTCGGGTTGCAGTCGTTGTCCAAGCTATCGTAAGGCAACTCAGGGAGGTCTGGAGAAATCATCTCGTTGCTGTCGTCACATTCCGAAGCAGCGGGGTAGCCATCGGCATCCAGGTCATCGTCGGGGGTATCGGCACTGCAGTCGTTGTCCACGCCGTCGTAAGGCAACTCAGGAGAGGAGGGAGAGATCGTGGCGTCTCCATCATCACAGTCTCCGGCTTCTGGATAGCCGTCGGCATCCAGATCATCGTCGGGGGTGACCGGACTGCAGTCGTTGTCCAGACCGTCGTAGTCCAGCTCATTGTTTGCCGGGGAAATCTCCGGGTTGTTGTCGTCACAGTCCTCGGCGGAGGGGTAGCCATCCGCATCCAGATCATCGTCCGGGGTGCTGGGGTTACAGTCATTGTCCACCCCATCGTAGGGCAGCTCGGCCGACCAGGCAGTGCGTGTGGAGCAGTCGTCGGCGGAGGGCTTGGCCTCCTCTTGGGAAGGGGCAAGCTGACAGGCGAGTAGAAGCAGCAACATGGGTTCCTCGGGGTATGCTGCCTACCTAAGCAAGAACCATGCCAACCCTCTGTCACCCGATAGAAACCCTGTCAAACGCTGATTTTTGGGCTTTGTCCTCTCGTGGCACCCTCCTCCCCTTCCCCTCCCTCTTCCCGCCTCCTCCCCCCCGGCCCCCCGCTGGGTACACAGCGGGCGGATCGGCTGTGCATCGCCGAAACCGAGCCCCGGCGGCTCAGGCCGCCTGCCGCATCGGAGCGGCGTCCTCGGTGTGGATGCCATAAAGCCGCAGCTTCTCCCGGAATTTCGGCTCCCAGCCCTCGCCCACGTTCAGGGTGTCCTCCCAGCCTGCCCAGGTGAGCGACTGCGCCGTTCCCAGCTTTGGACTTGGCAGATGGGCACCCAGCCGCAGGTGGAAGCGACCGATACGACCCCACTCCAACACCGTGGCTGCACAGCGCCCTTCCCTGAGCACCACCCACAGCGCACAGCCGTCTTTCCCCAGCCCCGCACAGGTGGCGATCTTGACCATTCCTTTGGTAGAAGCAAGCAGTCTGGCCTCGGGTCCCTTCTCCAGCTTCTCCCGCAGCTCCGGCGAGAGGATCAGGGTGATGTCGGCGACCGCCCTGGGGTAGAGTGCCCAGAGATCCTGACGTTTTCCGATGGGGCGCCGCAGCGTGGCGCCGGAGAGTGGCCCCCACAAGAAGGCCATAAAACCCTCCAGAAGCCAGCCGCAAAGCACGCGCTTTTCCTCCTCCAGGCCGCGCCACCGCTCGGGGTAGTCGTCCGGTGCACCCAACCGCTCCAGAAGCTGCTCGGCCATCCGCGCCCGATCGGCGCTGTCCGCCTCCATGCCCCCGGTGACCACTGCCCGGATCAGGCGCTGGTGCAGCGGCGAAATCGGCGCGTTTGCACTCTGGATACTGTTCCGGTCACACAGCCGCAGCAGCAGACCCACCGCCGGCGGCGCACAGCGGCCCCGCTCCAGGGCCTGTGCCCCCGCCTCCACCACCCGATCCGCCCAGTCACCCCGCCAGAGGGTAGGAGGAAGGCCAAGAATCGCCATACTTCCCTCTACCTCTGCCGGATCCAACACTGCATCCTTCCGACGAAGTTCCGCCTCCAAAGAGGCCCAAAGCTCGCCAGGAAAGCTCTGAAAATCTTCCCGATCCCAGGTGGGACGCCGCTGGTCCCAGCCCAGTCCCGCCCAGCGCCGTAGCGGCTCCGCCAACACCCGGGGCACCGGCCAAACCTGCACTACCGAGGCCAACAATGCCTTGGCGGCCCGCGTGGGGGCCAGCTTCTCCCCCGCCTCTGCCACCACCCGCCCCAGAAGCTCGCCGTTCTGATACAGGCGGGGAAGGCCGGCTTCCGGCCGCTCGCCCAGCCGCGCCAGCACCACCCGCAGCTCCAGGCGGCCCAGCTCGGCCAGCCAGGCGGTCCCGCGGCTCTTCCAGCCGGAGAGGATGTCCCGGGGAGAGGGACTGGAAGGCAGCTTCTCCGCCGGAGGATAGAATAGTGTAGTGCTCAATACAGGATTGGCGACAGGTTGCCAGGGGCGGGGATTCATGGCCGACCTCCTTTTTCCGTAGCAGGGCTTACAAGAGCTACCAATTCCTGGGTGGAGGGACTGCCGGGATTCTTCAGGCGCGGCCGAAGATCCACCCGCAGATCGACGCGACGCAACATCCCTCGGCGAAGCTCGCTGCCCTGGCCATCCACCTCGTTGGCCCAGCGCACGAGGCTGTCACCGGTCAGCGGGAAAGGCGCACCATCGGGCGGGCAGAGCACATCGCCAAGACGACGGCAGACCGCCACCCAGCTTGGCCGGGTATCGGCCATCCCGACCGCGGAGAAGCGCACCCGATCCGGGCCCAGACCACCGATGACCGCTTCAATCTTCTCTGCCTCCTTCTTCTCTTCTTCCTTACAACCTGCGCCATCCAGGCAGTAAAAGCGTCGCAACACGGCTGCCGAACGTGCCCCGGAAAGCTCCCAGTTGGAGGGGTAGGGGCAGGAACGACCCACACCCTGCGAGTCGGTGTGGCCCTCGAATACAATTTCGGCGTCGTAGTTCGCAAGTACGGCCTCCTCTCCTTTTTGATCGAGAAGGGTGCGCTGTACGCAGCCGCGCATCGCACCGACCGCACCCAGACCGGCCTCGCTCACCCGGGTGGAGCAGGAGTCAAACCAGAGGGGGGCAACCAGGATTGCAAGGCTGTGATCCTCCATATCCGGGTAGACCTCCAGGCCATCCAGGGCACTCTCCGAGATACACTTCTGAAGGCTGGCCACCTGCATCCGCACCGCCGTCTCGGTGGTCTGCGGGATGGCGGCCACCTCTTCCTCCGCCTTGTCCTTCAGCTTTCCCATGACCCACATGGTGGTGAGCAGAAAGACAAAGAGCATCGCGGTCAGGCCGTCGGCAAAGGCGATCCAGGGGGGCTCTGCCACCCGGCGATTGCTTTTCCCTGTGTCCATCGGGGCCTCCCTGTATGAAAGGAATGTACCCATGGCCCAAAGGGGCGTCAACCAGAAAAAGAGAAGTATCAGGTAGATTTTTACTGTATCAATCCGACATCATTCTGTTCCATTTCCGTACAGATTGTCCCGAGTTGGAACAGACCTAGCGGCCCGCCCCAAGGCGCCGCAGGACGTCGGTCAGGTCTTTTCGGCTTTCAGCCTCCATAGATAGCGCCTGCTCCAGCTCTTTGACGTAGCCGGGGAACTGCAGGCGGCGTTCCAGCTCGGGCAGGAACTCCAAAAGCTGCTTCTGCCAGGCGTTCATGTTTGCCAAGCTCTGCTCCTGGGAGCTCTGATAGCTGCCTTCCAACAGGCGAAGACTGCGTTCCAGGGCGTCCACGTGCCCGTAAAGCTGCTGCTGCACCCCGCCGGTCACCCCTTCACATTGGCGCAGCAGGCCCTCCAGGGCGGCGCGCTCGGTGCTCAGGGTGTTGCGGAGCTGTTCCATGACCTCCTGGTGCCCGTGCATGGCCACCGCACTATTCTGAAGGTTTTTCGAGAGATCCTGCAAGGGGCGCAGCGCCGCGATCGTCGCAAGATTGGCCTCGTTCAACGAGCGGGTAAAGGCTTCGCCGGCGGACTGGAACTCGCGGGTAATCCGGGTGAGTTCCTGCAACTGCCCGGCGGAGAGGGCCTCGGCGGGGCCAGGCGCGGGGGCGGCGACGGGGGCGGGTGGGGCGGCGCTGGCCGCGGGGGCACGCGCCTGGAGCATGGCCGGCAGCCGCTCACCCAGCTCTCCCAGCTTTCCGGCGGCCAGAGAGAGGCGGTCTGCCGCCCCTTCCAAGGCGGTGCTACCACCCTGTTCCTCACGTAGGGAAAGGCGGGCGTCGATACTCCGCAACACCTGGAGCAGTGGCTCGGTGTCCACCGCGGCCCCCGGTGCGGAGGGGGAGGAGGAGGGGGCGGCGCTTCTTGCTTCCGGGCTGGGCCGGTTGGCGAAGGCCAGAATGGCAACTTCCAGCTTTTCAAGTCGCTCTTCGCCCAGCTCCAGCAGAAGAGCTTCGGTCTGGACCCGCGGAAGCGCCCGGTCGATGGCCCCCCCAAGGGCGGCAAAGGCCTCTTGATAGTGTTGCTCCGCATCGCGAAACATAAAAAGCCAGACGATACTCCAGTACATCCCCGCCACCGACTTGGTGAAGGCGAGGCGGGCTCCGCCCAAGAGCAGGTTCATCGCCTGATCCGGGTCTGGGTTGGCCCCCTGCAAGAGGGGAATGGCCTGAAACAGGCCGATGGTCATGCCCAGAAAGGTGCCCATCAGCCCCAGGGTGACCAGCACCGCCTGACCGGTGCCCAGCCAGCCAGGAAGCCGGCTTTCATCGGGTACATAGGGTGATTCGTGGTGGATGACCTCCTGCGCTTCCCGGCTGCGCAACAGCTCGATGCGCCCGTTGCGCTGGCGGCGCAGGAGTGTACTTCCAAAGTAACGAAGTGCGGGATGAAGGGGGCTCCCTTTGTAGCTCTCCTCCAGGGTGGTCCAGCCCTCAGGCTGGTTCAGCCCCGCGGGCAGTGCAGGCGCCCCCGAGCGCCAGTGCCGGCGCGCCCAACGCAGCAAACCCTGTGCATAGAGCACAAAGATCGCGAAGATCCCCAAGAGGAAAAAGATAGAGATGCCCTCCCCACTCCCGCCGCTCGCAAGAGTAAGCGCCACCCCTCCCCCGGTCAGGAGGACTCCAAACACCACAAGAACCTGTACCAGACGGCTCAAGACGACCTCACCAGAGCTGCCTAACCCGTGCCAACGATTTACACCGGCCTCTTCACCGAGATGCTGCAGCAGCCCCATAGCGGGCCGCAGGCGGCCACCACACCGGTTAAAATCGCTGGATGGTTCTCCTCCCCCTGCTGCTTGGCTGCTCTCCCACCCCCCTCCAGGTGGAAAAAGTCCTGGAAGAGGTGGAGGATGGGCCAGATTCGGCGGCCCCCTTGCCGGTGGAGGAGATCGGCCCTGCGCCCACAGTCACCGGATTATGCGCGATAAAGCTGGACTGTGCAGCGACGATCGTAGACAGCCCGCCGACCCTCTGCAGCCTGGAGCTGCGGCGGACCGGGGACAGTCCCGCCTGGAAAGGTCGGGCAATGGTGCAGCTGCGTGGGCGTTCCTCCATCTCTTTTCCAAAACCCCAACTTGCCGTACAGGTGGTGGATGACGACGGAGTGCCGGTAGCCGCCAACCTTCTGGGCATGGGCGGCGACCCGGACTGGGTGATCAACGGGGCCTACATCGACCGGGCCTTGCTCCGCAATTCCTTCGGGTACACCCTGTTTCAGGCACTCGGAGGGCCGGAGCGCTACGCGCCGGAGTCGCGCAGTTGTACGCTGCTTCGAAACGGAGCGGCAGACGGGGTCTATTTTTTGGTAGAGAAGATCAAGGGCGACGACGACCGTATCGTCATTCCCGACGATCCAGATGGAGCCACTTTTGTGGTGAAGCTGGATGATGAGGAGGGAATTCTTGACAACAGCTCCATCGGCTATGGGATCTGGCAGGTGGTGACCCCCGCAGAGCCCACTGCTGCCCAGAACGAGGGGATCCGACGGCAGCTTGCCGCCTATCAGGCGGCAATCGTAGCGGGGGATACAGAACAGATCGAGGAGCGGGTGGACCTGGACAGCGCCATCGACTTTGTGCTGCTCCAAGAGCTGCTTCGGAACAACGATGCCTATTTTTTGTCCGTCCACCTGTGGAAAGACGTGGACAGCGGCCTGCGTTTTGTGCCCTGGGACCTGGATCTGACGCTGGGGCAACCTACCTACAACGACAACGCCAATCCGGAGGGCTGGGTAGCCTACCGCCCCGCCATGATCGCCGGTTTTTCGGCGGTTCCCGACTTCAAGGACCGCCTCGCGGCACGCTGGCGTGATCTGCGCACCGGCCCCTGGACCGACGCGGCCCTGCTTGCACAGATCGACGCACAGCACGACCTCTTGGGCGATGAACTGGCCGCCAACTTCGCCATCTGGCCCTGGGAGCAGATCCCGCTCTACTGGCCCACCCTGCCCGAGGTGGCGGGGCCGGAAGAGGAATATGCACGGATCCGTCGGTGGATTGTGCAGAGGACGGCGTGGATGGATGCGAATGTGGAAGCGTGGTAATCTGAATTTCTCTTGACACGTCAAAGGAGTAGCAGCAAGCGGTCGTGGATCTGTCCCGGGTGGCGGGCCGCCCGCACCGAAGTCACCAATTTTAAGGGCCACGTCAGCGAGCTGGCCTGGCGTACCGTGGTGGTAGAAGCGGCCAACCCCAGCGAGGAAATGGTCGGCTGACGATATTTTTCCTTTCGGAGAGCGGCCAGCTTCTGAAGGAGGTGAGTCGCGTTCTGGAGCCTGGCCACTCCACGACCATCGAGCTTCATGCCGCAGATTTCAGCCACGGTGCCACCGGCTGGCTCCGGGTGCACGGCACCGACGATCTGGTCATTTCCGGCTTTGCCATCGCAAAACGAAGCATCTGGGTCCGCAACCCGGAGGAAGAACAGCAGGAGCTTTCGGTAGAAGACAGCCGCACCCTGCTCTTTCAGGAGCGCCCCTTCGTGGCGGGTAGCCGACCGGTTGCCGCAGCCGAAGGCTTCCAGGCCGGCGCCCGACCGGCGCGGCCCCTGCGGGGCGGTTAGAGAGGCACCCATGCTGACTTTCCTTCTGGCCTGCGTCATCCCAGATCCTGCTTCCAGCCCGAGTGGCTCCCCCTCTACAACGAAGAAGCCTACGATCTCCTTGTGAATGTGCCTTCCGGCCAGCTCCCCTCCATGGACCGGGTGGAGCCGGGCGACATGGAGAACAGCTACCTGTGGCGGAAGCTGGAGGATACCCACAAGGCCGCTGGTGGAAAGGGAGAAAAGATGCCGGGTACCTACGGCGAACCCTTGACAAGTCAAGAGATAGAGCTGTTCCGGGCGTGGATTGCGAGGGGCGCTGCGCGCTGAGGCGGGCGCCGGACCCGTGGGGGGCCACCGGCAGGATACATTCTGCCGATGCTTCTGCTCCTCCTCGCCTGCCCCGAAGCCCCAGAAAAGGACACCGACACCAGCCCCCCGGTCGATCCGGTGGCCGCCCTGGGCCTGCCCGGCCCCTATGCCGTCGGGACACATATCAGCTCTCTCACCTGGGATTCGCCGGATGGTCCACGCGAATTACGGTTGGTGAGCTGGTATCCAGCCCAAGACAGCAGCGGTACCGAGCCCAGCTACCACCGCCAGGATCTCTCGGTGACCGTCGCGACCGATGCACCCATTGCCAACGAAAAATTCCCCCTTGCCCTCTACTCCCACGGGCACATGGGCTATGCCGAGGCCAGCAGTTTTCTGGCCGAACACCTCGCCTCCCACGGCTGGATCGTGGTGGCACCCGACCACCGGGGCAACACCCTGTCCGACGGTCCCGACCGGAGCACCGAGATCTACTACCAGCGCCCCATGGACATCTCCGCCATCCTGGATGCTCTGCCTTCGGACTCCCTTTTGGGCGCCCACATCGCCGAAGGTCCGGCGCTGGCACTGGGGCACTCCTTCGGCGGCTACACGCTCCTGGCGCTTGCGGGTGCGCAGTACGATGCGGCGAACCTCGCGGCCTGTACGCCCGACGCCAGCTCCTTCTGCAGCACCATGACGCCGACACGCCAAGCGCTCTTTGATGGCGGTTTTTTTGAGGATCGTATCGGCGCCTTTGTGGTGATGGCGCCCGGAGATTCCGTGCTTTTTGGAGAGGCCGGCCTGCAGGCGATGGACGCCTCCATCCTCCACATGACCGCCACCTTGGACCAGCCCGAGGGCTCGGAGGGAGACCAGATCTGGGAGGGACTACGCGATGGCGACGATCACCGGATGATTTTGATGGAGGGAGGCCATCAATCCTTCAGCGACTTCGCGGACCAGTTGGAGCAGGTGCCGCTGGGCGCCTTGGATGGCTTTGTCCCGATCAAAGCCTACAGCCTCGCCTGGGGTCTGGCGCTGCGCGGGGATCCCGCGGTGGCCGGTCTGTTGGAGGGTAGCCCGGTGTTGGACCATGTTGGCTGGGAGTAGGTGCACCGGCAGCCGCCGTGGATAGAGGAGGATTTTGGAGCCTGTGATGCTCGTCCTCCTCCTCCTCCTGCTGGCCTGCCCCCCTCCGTCCGAGACCGTGGATGCCGACGGCGACGGCTATGAGCAGGGGGGTGGACTGCGACGATAGCCGCCCCGATATCCACCCGGAGGCGACGGAGCTCTGCGACGCGGACGCCACCGACGAAGACTGCAATGGCCTGGCGGAGGACGCCGATCCGGGGGTGCAGGGGCAATTGACCGGCTTTGCCGACCTGGATGCCGACAGCTATGGGGACGATGGGGCTCCCTCCCTCCACTGTACACTCCCGCCAGGGCAGGCGCCCTGGGGCGGCGACTGCGACGACCAGCGCGCCGAAATCCACCCCGGCGCCACCGAAGTCTGCGATGCGGTGGCGACGGACGAGGACTGTGACGGACGATCGGATGATGCAGATCCCGGCGTAGATCCAACGACCTTCCAGACCGGCCACCCCGATGCCGAAGGCGACGGCTTGGGCGACAGCATCGCCTCCACCTCCGCCTGCATCTTGCCAGCTGAGCTGCTTGCCGACGGCAGCGCCTGTGATGATCAGGATCCTGAACGTTCTCCCTTGGCTATCGAGGCGGTGGATGGGCTGGACAACGACTGCGATGGTCTGACGGACTGCGCCGACAGCGGAACCCTCCGTTTTGTCGAGATCACCTCCAACCCGGCCCTGGCCAACCTGGATGGACTCCAGGGTCTGACCGAGGTGACGGAGTGGCTCACGGTGCGCAACAATTCCAGCCTCGCCAATCTGGACGGCCTGAACAACCTCCAGGATGTCAGCTACAACCTTACGATCACCTACAATACGGGGCTGGTCTCCCTTCATGGGCTGGAAGCACTAACGGCGGTGGGCGCGACCTTGACCCTCTCTGGCAACGGCGGGCTGACCGATCTGACCGCCCTGGGTGCCCTGGCCAATGTGGGGGGAGATCTGGCGATCACCCAGGAGGATAGCCTGACCGACCTGGATGGTCTCCAGGGCCTGACCCAGATCGCCGGCAACCTGCAGCTCAACGACAACGCCGGACTGATCGGCCTGGATGGGCTGAACTCCGTACAAAGGGTGGGGGGCGCCCTGGAGCTGATGGACGACCCGCTCCTGGCGGATGTGGATGGGCTGGCCGCCTTGCAGGAGGTTGCCGGCAGCCTGGCCATCGGGGGCGTGTTGGGCGACTGCTCCGGTGGTTGCTGGCTGACGACGGGGAATCCCAGCCTGCAAAGCCTGGGTGGGCTGGGAAGCCTGACCCATGTGGGCGGCGACTTTCAGCTCGTCAGCAATCCCCTCCTTCCTGATCTGGACGGCCTCCATGCCCTGACCGGGGTGGGAGGCAGCCTGTGGGTGGTGGATAACCCTTCTTTGACGTCCATGACCGGGCTGGACAGCCTGGGCAGTGTGGGGGGCAGCGTCACCATCGGCTACGGCGCACTCCAGGTTGAGTACGGCTACTTTGAGGTCGGGAATACGGCCCTCGGCAGCCTGGATGGCCTGGATACCCTCAGCACCATCGGCGGCGATCTGATGCTCTGGAACAACGATGCCCTTGCGGATGTGAACGGCCTCGGCGCGTTGTCCAGGGTGAACGGAAGCCTCTACGTGGTGGGCAACGACAGCCTTCCGAACCTGAGGGGACTGGAGGCACTCGGATCGGTGGGTGGATCCGTCTACATTGGCTATGAGCCCGAAGGAGATATCTACGGCTACGCCGTCGGCAACAACCGCCTGGAGAGCCTGACCGGACTGCAAGGACTTACGACGATCGGCGGCTCCCTCTGGATCCACGACAATGCCCTGTTGACGGACCTTCGCGACCTCTACCCTCTCTCCGCCCTCGGTCAGGATCTCTCCATCCTCAACAACCTCAGCTTGCCGACTTCCGAGGCAGAAGCCCTGCTTCTGGAGATCGAGCAGATAGGGGGCACCAGCACCATCGCTGGGAATCTCTGAGGAGCACCGCTCAGAGCCCCTCCCCCAAGCCCACCAGCTTCAAGCTGGCATCATAGAGCTTCCGACCCGCCAACGGATCGGCCGCCAGCGGATGGGGCGCCGAGAGACGACTTCGCACATAGTAGCCACCGCCCTGCGTGATCGAGGGATCGGTAGCCAGAAAAACCGAGGTGGACGCCCCCTGCTCCAGGCTGTCCGGGCCGCGCGCCCCCATCCCCTGAACCAAAAGTTTGGTCGAGACCACGCCCGGATGCAGCGCGTTCACCTTGAGGGTGCACGCCGGCCCGAGCCGCCGAGCCAGCTCGGCCGTATAGACCACCTGTGCCAACTTCGAATTGGCGTAGGCCCGATAGGCATCGTAGCCCTGCTTCAGCTGTAGATCCGAAAAGGTCAGATCTCCCATCCGGTGGGCGATGGAGCTGACGTTGACGATGCGGCCGTCGGGAGCAAGCAGCAGCGCGGGGCGCAGCAGCTCACCCAGCAGAAAGGGCGCGAGGTGGTTGACGGCGAAGGTCATCTCCAAGCCGTCGGGCGTCTCCACACGATCATGCTTGTAGATCCCAGCATTATTGATCAGGCCGTCGAGGCGCGGATGAGCCTCCCGCAGCTCCTCCGCCAGCCGCCGGACCTCCGCCAGCGAGGAGAAATCGGCCGCATAGGCCTCCACCTCGGCTTTGGGTAGCTCTCGGAGCAGGCGGACTTTGGCCTGGTTGACCGTGGAAGAGCTGCGCCCGTGCAACAGCACCCGGTGCCCTTTTTGGGCCAAGGCGAGCGCCGTCTGGAAGCCGATGCCATCCGTAGATCCAGTGATAAGGAGCGTGCGTATCATGCTCGAAAGCTGAACACGCCGATGGATTTTTCAAGCGCGGGAAGGAAGATTCCGGCCCAGGAGAACGAGAGGCGTCGCCGGTCCTGCAAGACCCACCGTGCGCCCCGTCGGCCCACCAGAATCCCCACCTGCATGGATTCCGCGCCAAAAACCGATTAGCTACCCGCGCGGAGGTCGAATGGCAGGGTGCGTTGCAGGTACCAAGGAGCCGGGGAAGCACCCACCCCGAGAAAATCAACTCTTTAGACGTCTAAAGAGTAGCTTGCAGAAGTGTTTGCCGCCCCACCAAAACCAAGGATCCCCGGTCCATCAAGACCTCTCTCCTTCCACCAGCTCGCCCGGATTCCTCCCATGTCCTCCTTGATCCTCCTCCTGTTCACCGGCTGCGGCGGCGATGTCTCCGTTACCAAGCT
>CAITDR010000012.1 GCA_903891165.1 uncultured Pseudomonadota bacterium | reverse complement strand
TTCTGCGTCAGTACGGAAGGGAGGGGGAGGAGATCCGTCGCTGGTACAACGGCTACCGTTTTGGCGACAGCACGGTGTACAATCCCTGGTCCATCCTGCATGTGCTGGCAAAGCCGCGTCAGCCACTCCAGCCCTACTGGCTGAGTACCGCGGGCCGGAATGATCTGGTGCGTGAGCTATTGTTGAAGAGTGGCTATCTACAGCCGGCGATCATCACCCTGATAGAGGGTGGCACCGTCCAAGCCCCCGTGGACGAGAATGTCGTTCTGCGGGACATGAATGCCACCCATGTCTGGAGTCTCCTGCTCTTTTCGGGCTATCTCAAGGCGGTGGGGGTGCGGGACGATGGGGACCAGATGTGGGCCACGCTGGCTATCCCCAACCTGGAAGTGCGCCGGATCTGGCGGGGTACCTTTTCGGAGTGGCTGCAAGGGGGGGATGTCTCGGTGGCGCCGCTGCACCAGGCGCTGTTGACCGGTAATGCCGAAAAAGTGGAATTTCTGCTCCAAGAACTCCTGCTTCGGCATGTGTCCTACCATGATGTGGCCCGCACTCAGGACGAGGCTTTTTACCATGCCTTTGTCTTGGGTCTTCTGGTGACCATGGAAAAGACGCATTTTGTGCGGAGCAACCGGGAGGTGGAGCGGGGGCGCGCGGATGTGTTGATCATCCCCAAGACGCCGGGGCAGCCGGGGGTGGTGCTGGAGTTCAAGAAGCAGTCGGGTACGGGCAGTCTTGCCTATTATGCGGCCGCCGCCCTGCGCCAGATCTCGGCGAAGGGCTACGGTGCGGAGCTGGAGGCGGCGGGGGCGGCGCCGATCCAGAAGATGGGGATTTCTTTCGCTGGAAAGGAGATTGTTGTACGGGGGGCGAAGCGGAAGGCCTGAGTTTTGGAACTCTATCGACGTGGACAGAGTGGAAAAAGTCGGGCTTGTTGTCGCGGGGTGCCGCCCCGAGGGCGCCTGTGGCGCTTTGGCCGCACGCGCCTTGTGGGGATGTGGACGGGGCTGGGCTTTTTCCCCAGCCCTCCGGATCCTCTTTTTTTGTCAGAGCAGGGCGAGTACGTCGGCGGTGGTGGTCTGTACGGCCTGCACGTCTTCCTTGCTCAGCGTCGGCTTGCCGGAGACTTTTTGCAGCTTCAGCAGGGCGGCTTCGAGCTTGCCCAGCACGCTGGCAGCCACGTTGCTGCTGCCTTCGGTCTTCACCACTTTCAGGAAGTAGGCCACCACTTCCGGGCGTCGCAGCAGGGTGGTTGCGGCTTCGGTCTTTCCAGATGCGTCGATGGCGCCTGCCACCACGTTGGTGCCCGCCAGCCACGCGCCGGCCTGGATCAGGGGCACCATCCGCGGCCCGGCTTCGTAGCTGACCTCGGGGACCAGCACCCTTGCAAGATCGTCCAGCTCCTTCACCAGGTCGGCGCCGTTTACGGCGTCATTGTTCAGTCGTGCCGTCAGCTCGTCGATGGTGCGCGGGATGTCACTCCCCGCACCCATGGCCACAAAGCCGGTCTTTACGGCGGCAAGTCGCGCCAGGGTATCGGCTTTGGGGGCGGTTTTTGCGGTGAGCACGAGGTGTGAGAGCAGCACGCCGGTGCGTACGGCCACTTCGTCTTTGCTCTCGGCCGTGGAGCGGAGCACCCCCTGTTTGACCAGCTTCTGGATGTCGGCGGTGATCCCAGCATCTTCCATCGCTTTTTGCACCTGCCCGGGGGAGGGGACCAGCGCGGCATCGTTGGCGGCCGGTGCGGGCACGGCTGCGGGGGGCGGCGCGGGCGGGGCCACTGCGGGCGCGGGAGGTGCTTTGGGCGCGGCTTTCTCCTCGGAACAGGCGAGTAGCGACAGGAGGGCGACGAAAAAGATCTGGGTCATGGTGCTCCAAAAAAAGGCCCGCGGATGGTAGCAGAGCCCGCGTCTTCTGTACAGCATGCCCACACAAAGCTCTCCCGAACTATCCTCCCAGACTGGCAATAAATGGACGGCCTACCTGCCTGGTTTGCCTCTTGCCCAAATCAACAGCGTCGTAAGCCCAAGAAACAGGGTGGTCCAGCCCCCCAGCGCTGCCACCAGCACCGCCCAGGGCAGGCCCAGATCCTGCGCCGCTTCGGGTTTCAGGCCAAGCTGGTACAGGGCGCCCGTCAGCTCCCGCCGCTCCCACTCCGTGGACCAGGTGGAGGCCTGCTGCACCTGGGTTCCCGACTTCAGTGCCGCGTCCAGCGCGTAGCGTTGCAGGGTAAGCCAGGAGAGCACCCGCGAAAAAGGGTCCATACTCCGCAGGCTGACGAGGATGGAGGAGAAGAGGATCTGGGGCACCAGCAGGATGGGCAGCGAGCCTACGGCGGCCTCGGAGCTGCTCCAAAGGGCGCTCACCACCAGTCCCAGTCCCATTCCCGCCCAGCCGGTCAGCGTGCAGACGGCAAGGAGAGCGCCAGGATCAAAGCCGTTGTCGGCGTAGTGGTTGGGTACCCAACACAGGGCCAGCATTGCGCCACATTGCAGGGTGGTGATCACGCCGAGCACCAGCACCTTACTGCCCAGATAGGCCCCCACCCCCAGTCCCAGCCGCCGCTCTCTCCGCCATAGCACCCGATCGCTGATCAGCTCCCGGACGGCGCAGGACATTCCAAACCACATACAGCTCAGTGTCAGAATGAAGATCGCACCCGCAGCCACGCCGGGGTACAGCACGGCGAGCCCAGCCGCCAGCACCGGCGGCTGCGCGGCGAGGATCAACAACCCCGTTTGATCCCGGAGCTTCGTTTTTGTATAGCGGGCGGTCAGGGTCCGAAGCTGCCGAAGGGCTCCGGGGCGCGGGCGGGGCGGGGAGGACCGCGGCTTTTCGCCGATGTAGCCGCACTCCAGGGCGGCGGCGCGGCCTTCTACCAGGATTTTGGCCACATCGCTCTGCTTGTAGCGCTGGGCCCAGTCTTCCGGCGCCTGATCGTTGAGGCGGTGGAAAATTGCGTCGGGGGTGCCGACGCCAAAATAGGCGCAGGCCTCGCTGGGAGGACCAAAAAAGGCGGGTTTTCCGCCGCGCGCGAGGACCAGGAGGTGGTCCACCTGGCCCACGATCTCCGGCGACAGATCATGTGTAACCAGGATTACAATCCGGCCATTGTCGGCGAGTCGCCGAAGTAATTGGAGGATGTCCTGCGAGGCCTGGGGGTCCAGCCCGCTGGTGGGTTCGTCCAAAAACAGCAGCCGTGTATCGGAACCCAACAGCTCCTGGCCCAGGTTGATCCGCTTTCTTTGCCCACCGGAGATACCCCGCCGCAGCGCGTCGCCGATGCGGCTGTGGCGGATGTGGGCGATATCCAGCTCTTGCAGGACCCGCTCCACCGCCTGATCCCGGCCGTGTCGGTCGCCGGCAAAACGGAGCTCGGCGGCGGCTTCCAGGGTCTCCTGCACCGTCAGCTCGGGCAGCACGAGGTCGTCCTGGGGCACATCTCCGGCGAGGTCGGGCCGCTGGGCGAGGAGCCGGTGGAAGTCCTGCCCATCCAGCTCTACCCGGCCCTGGTCGGCGGGGCTGGTGCCCTGCAGCGCGTGCAAAAGGGTGGTTTTTCCGCCGCCGCTGGGCCCGACGATCGCGATCACTTCTCCGGCCACAGCCGTAAGGTTCACGTGCTCCAACACCGTTAAGCCGCCGATCTTTCGCAAGAGGTCGCGCGCAGCCAGCGCCGAGAAGTCACGACGGCTCTCCAGCCGTAGCTGCTTGCCATCGATCCGAAGTTCAGCGGGACCAAGCTGAAGGATGGACTGATCAACGACGGGTGCGCTGCCGACCACCTCGCCATTCACCCGGATGGGGCGGCCCTGCCCCAGGCCCACGATCCGCCAGCCTTCCCGGCTACGCTGGAGCTGAGCGTGGCGTGGCAATACCTGGGGATCGGGGAGCACAATGTCGCAGGAGGGACTGCTGCCGATGACGATGTGGTCCAGATCCAGGGGGAAGCAGCGCCCGCTCTGGTAGCTCCGGTCGTGCTGCCGGATCATCGAGGCGGAAACGACGGGATCGATGCCGATTTGTTTTGCTGCCGCCTCCAGTTGGCCCAGGCGGGAAGCCGGGATGCCTTCCGACGTGGTGCAGAGGCTGCAGAGCAGGTCGTAGAGCTGCAGCCTTTCGCCGGGGCTGCGGTTCTGGGCGTAGCTCTGGAGGGCGGAGGGAGGGGCGCCAAGGGCGAACTCCGCCTGGGCCTCCTCCTCAAACCAGGCGGCCATGGTCCGTTTTTCGTCGGGGCTGGCGGGCCTTTGCCAGTGGAGGGCGGCGGCTTCTTGGAGGGCCCGCTCGGCCTGTGCAAGGGTGCCACCTGCCCATCCCGGTGCGACCGTACAAAAAACCGCCCGCTCGGCGGCGCCGGGTGGCCCCAGGCTTTCGACGCAGCAGCGCGCGAGGGTGGCGAGGTCGCTTGTCAGAGGAGGCTCAACAGGTCGCCGGTCATAATTTGTGTCTGCTGTACGTCCTCCGGGCTGATTTCCGACTTCTCGGCGAGAGCTTGGAGCAGCCGCAGGGTGGCCTCCACCTTGGCCATCACCGGGGGCAGGTCGGCCCTTTGGCCTTCGCCCTGCACAAAGCCGAGGAAATAGTTGGCTACTTCGGGTTGCTTCATCAGCGATGCCGCCTCGATCTTGCCGCTGGCCAGTAAGGCGGCTGCCACCACCTGGGTGCCTGCCAGCCAGCCCCCCGCCTGCAGCAGGGGCACCGTGCGTGGTCCCGCCGAGTAGGTTTGCGTAACGATGATCTGGGAGAGATGATCCATTGCGATGCTGCGGTCGCTCTCGTTCACTGCGTCGTTGGCTAGCCCGGCCCGCAGTTGGTCCAGGCTGCCCAGTGGGGCGGTGCCGATGACGCCCAGGCTGACCAGGCCCGCCCGCACGGCGGCTAGGCGCGCCTGACTTTCCGCACGCGGCGCCGTTCGGACGGTCAGGACCACATGTGCAAGCAGGACACCCGTGCGTACTGCCGTTTCATCCTTGCTCTCTGCTGTGGCCCGGATCACTCTGGACCCGACGATGTTCTGCACATCGGCGGTGATACCTGCCTGTTCCAGCGCCTGCTGCACCTGCGCGGGGGGCGGGACCAGCGCCGTCGGCTGGACCGGGCCCGCCGGTGCCACCTCTACAGCAGAGGTTGCAGGCGATTTTTCCTCACCGGTACAGGATAGAAGGCAGAGGGGGAGGAGGAGGCGGCGGGTCATAGGGACTCCG
>CAITDR010000011.1 GCA_903891165.1 uncultured Pseudomonadota bacterium | reverse complement strand
TGCCCACCGTCGAAGAATTAGATAGGGTAGAGGCTGATCCTTCCGCAATCGCTGCGCTGCGCGAGGATTGGTTGGCCGATCCGCTCTTCGAGGAGCGCTTGGTGGACCTGTACCAGGAAGCCTGGGGCACCCGCATCGACGAGTTCCGGGGCTACTACTTCGATTTTGACCTGCCAGAGACGGAGAACTACGCCTTTGTCCGCGCCATTGGCGAGGAGCCCCTGCGCTTGGCCGCACGGGTGGTAGCCGAGGATCTTCCCTACTCCGAGCTGGTGACAGCCGATTGGACCATGGCCAACCCCATGCTGGCCCACATCTTCCCCATCGACCGCCCCACCGGTGGGGAGGACTGGGTGCAGTCCTATTACAACGACCAGCGCCCTCCCGCCGGTGTACTTACCACAAATGGGCTTTGGTGGCGATATATCAGTCCCATCAATAACTACAATCGCGCCCGAACGGCGGCACTGTTGGATCTGTTGGTCTGCGAAGATCTCTTGTCACGACCTGTGGTATTTTCGGCGGCCCTCTCCACCGATCCCGCTGAAGTGGAAGAGGCGGTGCGCAGTGAGGATGCCTGCCTGGCCTGCCATGCCACCGTCGAGCCGATTGCCGCGACCTTCTTTGGTTTTCTGGATGTGGACGACCAGAGTGCGCGGGAGATGTCGCGCTACCATCCGGAGCGGGAGCACGAGGGTAGCGACACCCTGGGGGTGGAGCCCGCTTGGTATGGGCAGCCCGTGGATGGTCTGGAGGATCTGGGGCGTGCCATCGGCCGGGACGGCCGTTTTGTAGATTGTGGGGTCCGCACCTTTGCAGAAGGGCTGCTTCGCCGCCCGGTAGAGGAGGGGGATGCGGCACTGCTTCGCGATGCACGCGAGGCGATGGTGACCGAGGGCTTGCAGATGAAGGCGGCCCTTCGCGTGATCACCGATAGCCCGGCCTATAAGGTGGGGAAGTTGGGGGGCGGGAGCGGCGGAGAGAGCCAGTCCTCTCGCCGGATTTTAGTCGCAACGCAGCTACGTTCTATTTTAAGCGAGCTGAGCGGATTTGTATGGCAGCGGGGGGGGGCCTTGGAGCTGGACTGGGATCTGACCGGCTTCCGGGTGATGGGGGGCGGGGTGGACGGGGATCTCCTCGCTTCTCCGCAGCAGACGCCGGGTCTGACTTGGGCGCTGGTGGCACGCCGCACGGCGGAGATGGCGGCCCGCTCGGTGGTGGATCGGGACCTGGGGGGCAGCCCCCCCAAGCTGCTGGACATCGTGGACCGCAGTACTCGCCCCGGAGATCCTGCCTTCGACGCCCAACTTTCCCAGTTGCACTGGCGTCTTCTGGCCCAACGTGCCGACGATGCCACCCTCGCCGCCTTAAGCAAGCTGTGGGCCGATGCCTATGGCTCTACCAGCTCCACCACCGATGCCTGGGCGGCTGTGGTCGCTGTTCTCCTGCGTGATCCGGAGTTTTTAACCTACTGATGTCCATCCGCCGTCGCGACATTCCAGGCCTCTTCTTCGGTGCCGCGCTCGGTGGGCTGGGGCTCGCCTCGGGTCTGGGCCGCCGGGCGCGCGCGGATGTGCCTGCGGACTCCCGACGTTTTCTCTTTGTTTTTGCAGATGGCGGCTGGGATCCCACCTGGGTCTTCGCCCCGGCCTTCGACAATCCCAACGTGGATATGCCTACCGACGGCTCCTTTTTGGCGGAGGAAGGGGGGCTACGCTGGGTGAGCCACAACAGCCGCCCCTCGGTGGATCGCTTTTTCCGGAGTTGGGGGCCGCAGACCTGTATCCTCAACGGCATGGAGGTACGCTCCATTGCGCACGAGCGCTGCAAGCGCCTGCTCTTGACCGGCTCGGCTACGCCGGGGGTGGCCGACTTCCCCACCCGTATTGCCAGCGGCGGCGGTGAACATTTAGCCTTGGGACACCTGGTCTTTTCTGGCCCCGCCTACCAGAGCGCCGACTCCCAGGGCACGGTGCGGGTTGGCGCCCGTGGACAGCTGGCGGCATTGTTGGATGGGGGTTGTGCGGAAGGCGCGGACCCGGCGCTCAGCCTGCCGCCGGCCTCCGTCCAGAGCCTGGAGGACGCCTACGTACAGGCACGCGTAGCGACGTTCGCGGGCGGGGCGAGCCGGGGAGCAGAGCGACGGGTGAGCGATGCCTACCTGCGCGCGCTGCAGGACATACCCCAGGCAGAACGCCAGCTCTCCCAGCTCTCCTCCGAGCCTGTGGACAGCCTCTCCCAGCTCTTGACAGCGGTAGAGTTGTTGGGCAGTGGCGCCTCCCGCTGCGCGATGGTGGAGGATCTGGGCTACTACAGCGCTCGCTGGGACCACCACTCGGAGTTGAACCGGCAATCTCCCAGCTATGAGATGCTTTTTTCCAACCTCCAGCAGGTGATGGAGCTGCTTTCGCGGAGTCCTGGCCTCCACAGTTCGAGCCTTCTGGAAGAGATTACCGTGGTCGTCTTCTCGGAAATGGGCCGCTTCCCCGCCTTGAACAGCTCGATGGGGAAGGACCACTGGATGACCACCTCGCTGATGCTCCTGGGTGGGGGTATCCGCGGCGGGCAAGTGGTCGGCGCCTATGGGGACAATTTTACGGGGGTGCCGATGGTGCCGGCGACCGGCGAGCTGGACCCCAGCGGGAAGAAGGGGGTGCTGTTGAGCCCCGCCCATGTGGGGGCCACACTCCTGCAGCTTGCGGGAATGGACCCCGCTGAGGCTTTTGGGAAGGACATCGAGCCGATCTCAGCGGTGCTCTCGTCATGATCTCTCTGCTTTTTCTTGTAGCCTGTGCTACAGAAG
>CAITDR010000010.1 GCA_903891165.1 uncultured Pseudomonadota bacterium | reverse complement strand
GTCCACAGGCTGTCAAAGGACCCTGGAGGCGCAGATCCCGGCGAGCTACAGCCTTCGGGTGCGCGAGGCCGACCTGCTTCTCCTCACCCGCCGGGCCGTGGAGGGCGGCGGCGCAGAGGGAAGCTGGTATCTGGAGGCGGGAACGCCGCTGACACCGCTGAGCAAGAACTTGGCGCGGGTGGAGCTGGGAGGGTGGGGAGCACTGGATCTCCCGGTTTCCTCGGACGCACAGTGGCACTGGGCGTCGGCGGACCTGCCTCTCACCCGGCCTCCGCGGGGGGAACTCTACAACCTTGCCGTTCAAGCGACCTTTCGCGGGAAGCCGCTCCTCTGGCAGGGGGCGCTCCCGGTACCCTTAGAAGTCACCGAAGGCGGGTTGAGCTGGTCCGACGGCTGGGGGGGATCACTTTTCCCTTTTCCGACCGGCTCCCCCCTGCCGTCCGCCCATCGGGTTTGATAGGGGGACGGGTTGAAAATCCAGCGGCGAACTACATCTTGGAAGAAGGTACGTTGATCTTCTGGTCTGATGGAAGTCCTGCCGGGACCGCCAACTTCAGCCGTTGGCCGGTCACTGGCGCCCAGGAGATGGAACCCAATTACTGGTGTTTTGATGCCGGGCTGGACAGTATCGGGCTGCGCCTGTGCGCCACCCGCCTGCTCAAAGCAGCAGCAGCCCCCCCGGTTCCCCTCGCTCCCCCCGGCCCCAAGAGCCGGACGATATGGGAGCAGGGCTCGGTAGAGGGACCCCGCCCCCCTGCGGAGATCGAGGCGGTGGCGCAGCGGAAAATCGCCGCCATTCGGTACTGCCACCAGCGGGAAGTGGACAAGGATCCTCGCCTTGTCGGGAACCTCACCCTCCGCTTCACCATTACGCCCGAAGGGCAGGTGGCGGAAGTGCCGGTAGCTACGGCCTCTACCATCGCCCCGACGGTAGAGAGCTGTGTCATTCAGAGGGTTTTACGCTACCAATTTCCACCGGGGACGGCGGCCGCTCCAACCACGGTGACCTGGATTCTGCGCTTTTTGGTGGAGTGAGGGGGTATCGCGCGTCTTCAGTGCGGGGGGCGTTTGAATCGCACCACGCTCTGTGATACTGTGCGCGACGGAGTTTTGTAGATCCCATGCTCTTCCTGAACATTCTGCTGTGGACCGCTCCGGTGGGGGCGGCAGAGCCCCAGCTGGTTCCAGTCCCACGCCCCCGGAAAGGCGCCGGTGCGCATGGAGCTGGCCGGGCTGGCCTGCAGCTTCAATGCCTTTACCCACGATGCGCGTACCGAATTTCTCGCATCCTGCCCGGTAGGGGCCCTTCCAGCGCTCCTGGAGCTGGAGGCGCGACGGCTCACCGACCCCCTCCTTGGCGTGGAGCAGACGGACCTGGACCGGGTCCACCGTGTGGTCACCCAGGAGCGACGGGAACATCAAGTGAGCGGAGCCTTGGCCGTGTCCGATGCGGTGCTCTTGGCCCTGTATCCGTGGAGAAAAAAGCCCTCTCTCTCCGCCATCGATCCCACTCTGGACCAGTCAAGGGCTTTTGCCGCCCAGCACTACCGGCCCGAGCGCTCCGCGCTGGCAATTGTCGGAAACTTTGATGTAG
>CAITDR010000009.1 GCA_903891165.1 uncultured Pseudomonadota bacterium | reverse complement strand
TGTCAAAGCAGAAGCGTTGGTCGGCCGGACCGCGTGCGAACATGGTTGCGCAGCCGCCGGCGACATAGTGGCCATCAAGCACGGCAACGGAGCGCCCCGCTTTGGCCAGTCGCACCGCCGTCATCAGGCCACCGAGGCCGGCGCCAACGATGGCCACGTCCACAGATGGCGGGGGAGGGGAGAGGCGGGCGCGGGTGGCAGCGGTGGGCAGGTGAACGGACATTTTCGGGTCCTAACGGCTGGGCCCCTTGGGTACCACCCCAACCGGATAGAAGCTCTGCATGCCCGACTTTCATCCCGACCTCCTGCCTCTGGCGCGCTATCTACCCCAGTTTTCCTTCGGTCCCCGGAGTGCAGCGCTTATACGCTGGCTGGGAGGACTCGGGGAGGGTCGCCTGGGGGGCGTGAAGGGGGCGAGGGTCGAGCTTCGGGAAATTGAAGGTCCAGGGGGAACAATCCGCCTGCGGATCCTCCGGCCAGAGGGGGTGGAGGGGGCCCTGCCCGCCTTGCTTTGGATCCATGGTGGGGGCCTGGTGATCGGCTCCCCCGCACAAGAAGACGGGATTACCGGCGAATTTGTACGCTCTCTGGAAGTGGTTGTGGTGGCAGTACAGTATCGACTCGCACCCCAGCATCCCTACCCGGCGGCGCTCGACGACTGCGCTGCCGCTCTCCGCTGGATGCAGGTAGAGGCTTTGAACCTTGGTATCCGTCCAGATCGGATCGCGGTTGGGGGTACCAGCGCGGGGGGAGGACTGGCGGCGGCGGTGTGTATTCGTGCGCGCGCTCAGGGCTGGCCGCAGCCGGTGTTCCAGCTCTTGGTGTACCCGATGTTGGATGATCGCACGGTGGATCGGGCCGAGCTTGCGACACGAGAGGTGCGTATTTGGAGCCAGGAAAGTAACCGTTTCGGCTGGGATAGCTACCTGGGCGCCGCCCGGGGAGGAGCCCAGGTCCCGACGGAGGCCGCCCCGGCGCGGGAGCCGGATCTGCGTGGGCTTCCGCCAGCCTGGATCGGCGTAGGGACCCTGGATCTCTTCCTGGACGAAGACATCTCCTACGCGACGCGGCTGCGTGCCGCTGGCGTGCCTTGCACGCTGGTAGAGGTGTCCGGTGCCTACCACGGCTTCGACGTGGTTCAACGCACGACGCGGGTCGCACAAGATTTTTGTAAAAGTAGTCAAGATGCACTGAAGGCTGCGCTGGTGGGGGAGGGGACTGAACCCCACCGCGGTCCAGCCGCATCGTAGAGCCGACGGCCCGGAAGGCAGGGGAGGGGTAGATAAGTGCCATTTTCTCGAGATCCGCACCAGGCGCGTGCGGCCCCAGCGCCGCAAGCGCCCTTGGGGTGGCATCCGCCTCAGTATAGACGCCTACACTGAGCCTTTTCCGAACACCGCGCGCGCGCCGGAAGAACTTGCACATCTCCGCAGCGGTGCTACCATTCCCGCGACGAGGTTCCCGATGGTACCTGCTTTTGCCACCCTGGTGCGCGGTAACGCAAAGAAGGTCAAGCCCAAGCCCAAGGGCGAAAACCATCCTTTCTACTTTGCCATGACGCCGGACACCAAGAGGCAGGTCTTTTTTATCGGCCAGAGCCCCGGAAAAGCCGCCACTTTTGCCGGACTTACCAAGATTGCCGCGCACCTTCGGACCAAGGGCAAGGGCGAGCCCCCCCTCCCGAAAAATGCCCGTTTCTGCGCGGGGACGGTGAGCCGGGACAGCAGCGAAACCCTTGTTTTTGATGTGAAGGTCAAAAAAGGGGTCTCCACGGCAGCCTTCCTCCGGCTGCTTCTGAAGCTGAACCTCCAGGCCAAGATGAACCTGGGGATTTTTGCGCTGAGTGGTCCGGCGGATGAGGAGGAAGATGGCGGAGAAGTGATCGAGGCCGGCCCGGAGGAGCTGGGTGAGGAGGAAGAATCCCCCGAGGAGGAGGCGCCGCAGGAGGACCCCGGCCTGGATCCCAATCCCGCCAATGACCCTGCCAATGA
>CAITDR010000008.1 GCA_903891165.1 uncultured Pseudomonadota bacterium | reverse complement strand
TTGCTCTTCCTTTTGGAGTGTGCCTTGCGACCTGTCCTGCTGCTTGCTCTTGCCCTCTTCTCCCTCCCCGTGCTTGCTGCGTCGGTAGGTCAGGTGTTGGCAAACGTCACCATTCGCGACGCCAACAACGAGCCCGCGACCATTCCCAACCTCGGCAAGAAGGTACTTACTATCTTCTACACCGACCCGGATGTCTCCGACATCAACGACCCCTTCGCGGATGCCTTGAACGCCGCGAAACTGCCCGACGAGACCTACCAAGGCATCGGGGTGGCCAACCTGAAGGATACCTGGCTGCCGGGCTCAGTGATCCGCGCCGTCGTACGCAAGAAGATCGAGAAGTACAACAGTGTGATCCTGACCGATCCCGAGCACATGCTGCCGGATGCGTGGGCGCTCGGCGACTGTAACGAGCAGTCCGTTGTGCTGGTGATCGACAAGGCCTCCAAGCTGCGCTACCTGAAGCGTGGTGCGATGACTGCCGACGAGATCAGCAAGGGTCTTGCACTGGTAAAGCAGCTTATTACTGAGTAGTTTCCTCGGGGTCTTGACGCGTCAAGGGGAAAAGAGTGGCAGTTGCCCCAGCGGACCCGGTGCGGGGGGTGTCAGCGGATAGTCCTGGGTGTAGCAGGCGGTACACCAACCCGGCTCTGCGGTGCCCAGGGCTTCGCGCACGGCGGCCGCATCCAACACCACCAAGCTGTCTGCCTCAAAAAATTCGCGCAGCCCGGCGGCGTCCATCCGGCTCCGGGCCTCTTGCCAGAGCGCCTCTTCCTCCTCCACCACCCCGTACAGGCAGCCCGCCACCACCATCGGCCCGGCCATCCGCAGGTGTACCTCTGCGGCCTCGGCCGCCCGCAGGCAACGCACCACCTGCTGCAAGGGCTGTGCCTGCAGCAACGGCCCACCGACCACCACCACCCGACGCCCTTTCACCACCGAGCGTGCCACGGTGAAGCCCGACGCCGAGTGGGAAAGAGCCACTTCCAAGCTCAACTCCAGGCTGCGTGCGAAGGCTGATGCGGCGGCGTTGACCCCCGGCATCGCCAGGACCACATCGGCACGCACCGGCGCTTTCCGGGCCAACAGTTCCCCTAGACGAGCGCGGGCCGCATACACTTCGCGCTCTCCAAGGGTACTCTGGGCACTGCCCAGGGCCAACAGCTCCAGGCTGCATACGCGCCGGGGGCGTCGCGGCAGCGGACGGATGGCTTCCAGGCGTCCATCCTCGATGATCACCATCTCGCCCGGGCTCAGCTCGCGCAGCAGCTCGCCCCCCACATCCAAGATGGCCGACCCTTCAGAAGCAAGGACAAAGGCGGACTTGTAGCGCCCAAGGCACAGCGGCCGTAGGCCCCAGGGATCCCGGCAGCCCACCAGCTTCCAGGCGTCCATGGCCACAAGGGCAAAACCGCCCTCCAGCCGCCCACAGGCATCGACGAGGCGGTTGACGAAGGTCTTCTGGTCCGAGCCGGCCAACAGCTGGAGGATCAGCTCGCCGTCCCCTTCGTCTCCGAAGAGCGCCCCATTTTCCAGCAGCTCCGTCCGCAAAGCCATCGCGTTGGTAAGTGCGCCATCCATGGCCAGGGCTACGGCCCCGTCGCGATAGCTGCACAGGCGCAGGCGCCCGCGGGACTCCCCGGCCCACCCGATGGCGGCGGGAGCCTCATCCCCAGGAGAAGGCAGCCGAAAGCGGCGTTCTTCCATATTTTCCAGGCTACCCCGCAGCAGAATCTGCGGCGGGTGAGGGCTACGGTGACCGAGTGCCTGGAGCCCGGCCTCCACCAGCCCCCGCCCCCCTTGCACTCCCTCTACGGCAAAAAGGGCGGCACTCCTGGGCATCAGGCGTCGCCGGTGGTCAGCCGGGCGTCCACCCAGTCGGCGAAGCTGTGGCGGAAGTTCTTTTCGAGCTCAGCGACTTCGGCACGGATAGCGCCGATAGAAAGTTCTGTTCCGCCGGTTTCGCCCAGTCGCAGCCAGGGTACGGTGGCGGGCAACAGCCCGCGCACTTTCGTCTGGAGTGCAGGATCGTAGGCGATGATCACCCGACCGTGGGCCTCTCCGAAAAGTAGAGGTACATCCCAGTCTCCCTGGATAGTGACTCCGATTGGAGTCACGCTTCCTCCACCAAAGCAGCATTCAGCCAGGGCCACGGCAAGGCCACCATCGGAGCAGTCGTGGGCCACCTCGATCAGTCCTTCGGCGATAAGTCTGCGAAGTGCATCGTGCAGCTCGCGCTCCCAGGTGGGAACAACCGGAGGCGGATCCCCAGCAAGGAGGCCGTGAATCGCGCGTAGATACAGCGAGCCACCCAGGTGCCGCGTCGCAAGGACACCAATCAACGCCACTTCCAGCCCCGCCCTGCCGAAGCGGGCGCGTACCTGACGGGCCGTGCCGGTGTAGAGGCCCACCATCGCCAGTCCCGGAGTCGGCAGGATCGACGTGCCTTCTGTCTCGTTGTAGAGCGACACATTGCCGGAGACGACCGGAATGCCCAGAGCCTTGCAGGCCTCGGCCATGCCGTCGATCGAACGGGCAAATTGCCCCATGATCTCTGGCCTTTCGGGATTCCCGAAGTTCAGGCAGTCGGTGAGCCCGATACCTTCTGCACCCACACAGGCGAGGTTTCGGGCAGCCTCGGTGACCTGGCCCATGGTGCCCCGGTAGGGATCCAGGTACACATGGCGTCCATTACACTCGGCCACAAAGGCAAGGAACTTGTCAGTACCCTTGACGCGGAGCACGGCTGCATCCGATCCCGGCCCGGTGATGCTGTCGGTACCCACTTGGTGATCGTACTGGCGCCAGATCCAGGTTTTATCCGAGATATCTGGATCGGAGAGCAGCTTGGTCAACACGTCAAGGGCTGGAGGGTGGACCAGCTCGGGTACCGGGGGCGGGGCGGCGGGCTCGGTCCAGGGGCGCTCGTAAACCGGCGCGTCATCGGTCAAGAGAGAGGTGGGGATGGCAGCCACTTCTTCGCCATGCCAATAACAACGCCAGACGCCGTCGTCGCTGACCTGACCCACCTCGGCCACCTGCAGATCCCACTTCTGGAAGATCTCAAAAACCTCGGCCTCTTTGCCCTTTTCCAGGACAATGAGCATACGCTCCTGGCTCTCCGAGAGCAGGATTTCGTAGGGCAACATTCCGGTTTCGCGCATGGGCACCCGGTCCAGGTGCAGGTGCAGACCCGCGCCGCCGCGTCCGGCCATCTCCACCGACGAGGAGGTGAGGCCGGCGGCGCCCATGTCCTGGATGCCGACGATCACGTTGCGATCCATCAGCTCCAAACAGGCTTCCAGCAGCAGCTTCTCCTGGAAGGGATCGCCAACCTGCACCGTGGGGCGCTTCTCCTCGCTGCCTTCGCCGAAACTTTCGCTGGCCATGGTGGCACCGTGGATGCCGTCGCGACCGGTGCGTGCTCCTACATAAAAGACCGGGTTTCCGGGCCCGGCGGCGGTTCCGAGGAAAATACGGTCTTTCCGCACGATCCCCGCGCAAAAAGCGTTGACCAGGCAGTTGCCGTCGTAGGAGGCGTCAAAGCGGGTCTCTCCCCCAACCGTCGGTACGCCCATACAATTGCCGTAGCCGGCGATGCCCGCCACTACCCCATGAACGAGGGTGCGGGTTTTGGGGTGATCCAGGCGTCCAAAGCGCAGAGAGTCCAGCAGGGCCACTGGGCGTGCACCCATGGTGAACACGTCGCGCATGATGCCACCCACCCCGGTGGCTGCACCCTGGTAGGGCTCGATGTAGGAGGGGTGGTTGTGGCTCTCCATCTTAAAACAGACGGCCAGATCGTCGCCGATGTCCACCACACCGGCATTTTCGCCAGGGCCAATCAGGACTCTGGGGCCTTTGGTGGGCAGGCGGCGCAGGTGCACCCGGCTGCTCTTGTAGGAGCAGTGCTCGGACCACATGACGCCAAAAACACCCACTTCGGTGTCGGTCGGCGGGCGGCCGAGTTTTTCGAGGACGCGCTCATATTCGGCCATGGTCAGGCCATGGCGCTTGACTTCTTCGGCTTTCATCCGAGCACCCCCCGAAGAGCTGAGAAAATGGCAGCACCGTCTGTGCCACCGGTCGTCGCCTCTACATAACGTTCGGGGTGCGGCATCAGGCCCAGCACGTTCCCGGCCGCGTTGCAGACCCCCGCGATGTGGTGGAGCGCACCGTTGGGCGCACCGGCCTCGGTCAGCGGCAATTCGGCGGTGGCACCGTCGCGATGTGCAGGTGTTCCCACATAGCGGAAGATGACCTGCCCCTCCCCTTCTACCCGTGCGAGTGTCTCCGCATCGGCGTACCAGTTGCCCTCGGCGTGGGCGATCGGCAGCCGGATGGGGCCCTTCACGTTCCCAGTAAAAGGTGTTCGTTTCCCTTCCACCGTCAAGACTACATCCTGGCAGAGGAATTTCAACCCCCGGTTTCGGAGGAGCACTCCGGGAACCAGCCCACACTCGGTCAGGATTTGGAAGCCGTTGCAGATGCCCAGCACCGGGCCACCGGCAGCGGCAAAGGCTGCGACCGCCTCCATGATCGGCGAAAAGCGGGCGATGGCACCACAGCGCAGGTAGTCTCCGTAGGAGAAGCCTCCCGGCAACATCACCGCATCTACCTTGCCTAGTTCACGGTCCTTATGCCAGACCGAACGTACGTCCATTCCCGCCAGGGCCACCGCGTGCCGCAGGTCGGCGTCGCAGTTGGAGCCCGGGAAGGTCACCACCGCGACCGCGCTCACGAGGCGCCTTCCGGCAGTTCCACACGGAAGCGCTCGATGACGGTATTCGCCAGCAGCTTCCTACACATCTCTTCGACACGTTCTTTGACGTTGGGGCCTTCGGCCACATCCAGTTCAAAGAATTTTCCGATGCGTACCTCGGATACTTCGGGAAAACCGAGGGCTACCAGCCCCCCCTGCACGGCCTTGCCGGCGGGGTCGAGCACCCCGGGCTTGAGTGTGACGTAGACCCGAACCCGCATGGAACCTCCGAAGGCGCGCGGATTAACCCGCAGCGGGGTCGGTGGGGAGCCTCTTAGCGGAATCTGGACGGCAATCCGAGTGCATTTTTAGACGGGCACCCGGTGCGTCGGCAGAATAGCAGCGCCGATACCTGAACTTCCGCTTCATTGTCGCTGTGGTCAACTCCAGGGTGTGGTGGCCGACGTGAGTCCCGCGCAGGGCAACCGTGTGCTTTGCTATTGCGATGACTGCCAGGCCTTTGCGCGCCATCTTGGTACGGAAGGGATGATGGATGCGCGCGGTGGCACCGAGATCTACCAGGTCTTTCCGGCCCAGATCCGCCTGACCGCAGGTGCGGAGCAGCTTCGGCTGCTGCGATTGTCGGAAAAGGGGCTTTTGCGTTGGTATACCGCATGCTGTCGCAGTCCGGTGGGAAACATGCTGTCCTCCCCCCGCTCCCCCTTTGTTGGGCTTTTTCGCGGGGTCCTGGCGGTGGAGGATGATGCGTTGGAGGCGGCGATCGGGCCGATTGTGGGCAGGATCCAGGGCAGGTTTGCGGTCGGCGGCTGTCCGCCGGGCGTACATCCTCGTGCGCCGGTGGGGCTGCTCTGGCGTTCGCTGGTCTTTCTGGGGCGGGGCTTTTTTACGGGAAAATATGCTCCTTCGCCCTTTTTTGACGCTGCGACCGGCAGTCCGGTGAGGGAGGCGCAGGTGTTGACGCGTCAAGAGCGGGCGGTGCTGGTGCCGGGAAGTTAGAAGCTTTGTTTTCGAGGGGCTGTCCATGCCACGTCCGGGGTTGAAGTTGTTGGCCCGCCTGTATCAGGTCGGGACACTTGTGCTTGTTTTGGCCTCACCCTATTTGTGTAAGAAGCGGAAATGAAGGAGCCGGTGGTAATCTTGGGGGCGGGGGTCGCCGGTCTGTCCGCGGCGCAGGAGCTGGTGGACCGGGGGGTCCCGTGTGTGATCTATGAGGCGCGAGGCACACCAGGCGGAAAGGCCAGGAGTATTCCCCTGAAGCCAGGAAGGGGGGAATTGGAGGCTTTGGCGGAGAGCCCGGCACTGCCGGGAGCACGGAGCTTGCATGGCGAGCATGGCTTTCGCTTCATTCCCGGCTTCTATCGTCACCTTCCCGACACCCTGCGTCGGATCCCCTCGGGGGACGGCAGCGTCCTCGATCACCTGGCTTTGACCCGGGACATTCTGATTGCGCCAGACAATGCCGCCGTAAAACGCCTGATCTCTGGCTTTCCGGTGCGCTATCGCGAGCTGCCCGCATCGCTCTTGACCATGCCGACCTTGATGGGACTGGGCATCCCTCCGCGGGAGTGGCTGGTTTTTCTGGACGCGATGTACCGGGTTTTAAGCGCATCTCCCCAGCGTCGCCTGGCCGAGCTGGAGGCGACGTCCTGGTGGGACTTTGTGCGGGCGGAGGAAATGTCGGAAGCCTACCGGCGCTACCTTTGCATCGGTATTACCCGTGCGTTGGTTGCGATGAAGGCTCAGGTGGCCAGCACCCGTACCATCGGGACCATTTTCTATCAGCTTGTTGCGCATAGTCTGGATGTAGGGGGGCAGCTGGATCGGGTGCTGGACGGACCCACCTCGGAGGTGTGGATCGGCCCCTGGATGCAGGCGCTGCAACAGAAGGGTGTTCGTTTCTGCTTCGGAACAAGGGTAGAGTAACTGAATTGTGAGTCTGGGCAGGTGGTGATCACGCTGAATGATGGAGCGCGGTCCTGGGAGGAGCGTCCGGAGTACAGCATCTGCGCGCTGCCGCTGGAGGGGCTGCTTCCCTGCCTTTCTCCTACTCTTCTGGGTGCGGCCCCGGCCTTGGGTCTGTTGGAGCAGCTGGATGTGGACTGGATGAACGGTATCCAGCTCTTTTTCCGCGAGCCCGGTCCGGTTTACAGCCTGCTACGCCCGCGTGGTGTGCCATATGGTCACACCAACCACATCGACAGTCCTTGGGCACTCACGTCGATCTGGCAGGATCGTTTCTGGAAGTTACCGCAGCAGGCCTATGGGAATGGAGAGGTAAAAGCCTTACTGTCCGTGGATATCTCCGACTGGGAGCGTCCGGGGATTGTGTACGGGAAGCCGGCGCGTGAGCTGGACGGCAGCCAGCAGATCCTGGACGAGGTACTGGCGCAACTGCGGCGATCGCTGGGAAATCCTCGCTATCTTCGCCAGGAAAATTTGTTAGCATGGTTCCTGGAACTCTCGATCCGTCCCGGTCTGGGACCGCGGAAGATCCCGGCTCCGCGTGGGGCCGAGGGTTACCCAGTGTGCAACCTGGAGCCACTTCTGATCAACACTGTCAACTCTTGGCACAAGCGCCCGGAGACGGATGTGGGGCTTTCTAATATGGTTCTCGCGGGGGACTATGTGCGCACCACCACCGATCTCGCCACCATGGAGGCCGCCAACGAGTCGGGGCGCCGGGCTGTTCGGCACATTCTGGCGCGGGAGGGCAAAGAGGTGGATGTTCCCTTGTTTCCCCTGGAGGAGCCCGCCGTCTTTGACCGCCTGAAACGTCGGGATGCGGAACGATTTTTGCGGGGGTTGCCGCAGGCGGTGTGGGGAGCGTAGGAGAAGGAATTTGGGGAGAGTCATTCCCTCTCATAGATGAACGCACTCTTGTCCACATACAATCGGCCTTCCTCGCGGATACGCAGGAAGTCGGAGGTGCGGAACGTGATCGGCGCGGGCATTTTTTTCTTATGACCTGCACATCCCCCCCTTTTCAGGCACAATAGCGCCTCGGAGGCGTCATGCTCAGCCTGCTGTTGGCCTGCTCGGAGTACATGGTAGACGGAAAAGAACAGACGCCGGGGGGCGAAAGTCCGAAGGAGAGCCAGTCGGGGGTGGACAGCGGCGATCCGAAGGAGTCCGATCCGGTGGATAGTGGCGGCGTAGTTGTTGATCCGCCTGAGGATAGTGATCCAACGGTTGCGACGGAATCCATCTATGTCCACACGGCGTTGACGCTCTTCTCCTACGATCCGGCCACGAACACTGCCACGCGGATCGGGGATTTTATGGAGGGTGGAAGCCGTCTTGGGGATATGACTGACATCGCCATTGACATGAATGGACATATGTGGGGCGGGGCCTTCACCCGCCTCTACGAGATCGATCCGCGCACGGCGGCATGCACCTATGTCCGGGATCTGCCGGATAACGCCACGGGCCTGACTTTTCTGTCCGATGGGCGCTTGGTAATTGCGGGCTCTGCACTCCGTTTTTATGATCCGTCTACCGGACAGACGTCTGTACTTGTGGGCGGCGGCAGCTACACCACCTCCGGTGATATTGTCGGGTTACCCGATGGCTACCTCTACTGGACGGTGACCGGCTGGAGCGGAGGGGACGGTCTGGTGCGGGTGGACCCCAACAGCGGAAGTACCACCTATGTCGGGGATCTTTCGGCCTCCGCTCTCTATGGGGTAGGCTATGCCAACGGCACGCTCTACGGCTTTTCTTCCTGGGGTACCATCCTCGGGATCGACCCCTCCAACGCCCGAAATGTCAGCACCAACTCGCTGAACCAGACTTGGTGGGGTGCGACCACAAACCCGGTGCGCTGGTAGGCTTCGGGTTCCGGCGCGTTAACAAAAACGGCGCGCCGGAGCCTTGAGGAGGGTACGGAGCTTAGGAGACCTGCTCCCCAAAAACCCGATGGTAGATCTCCCGATAGGTCTCGGAAAGATCGCCCAGATCGCGGCGAAACACGTCCTTGTCCAGGTGGCGACCGGTGCCGCGCTCCCATAGCCGCGCCCCGTCCGGCGTGATCTCATCCGCCAACACCACCTGCTGGCCGATACGACCGAACTCCAGCTTGAAGTCTACCACATCCACGCCCAGACCGTCCCAAAAGCCAATAAGAATGCGGTTTACTTCCAAAGCGTATTCCCGCATACAGAGTAGCTCCCAGGCTTTGGCCCAGCCCAGCGCCAGGGCGGCGTCTTCGTTCACCGGCGGGTCATTCAGGGCGTCGGACTTATAGAACAGCTCGACGACCGGCCGGGAGAGCAGTCCCCCCTCCGCCAGGCCCAGCTTTTTGGCGAAGCTGCCCGCGATACGATTGCGCACCACCACTTCCACAGGGATGATCTCTACTTTCCGGCAGAGCTGGTCCCGCGGGGACAGCTGCTTCTCAAAATGTACGGGGACCGTCGGTCGCACCATCTCCAGAAAATAGGCGGAGAGTCGGCAGTTGACCACACCTTTATCGGCGATCTGCGCCTTTTTTACGCCGTTGAAGGCAGTGGCGTCGTCCTTGTAGTGCAGGATCACCCGCTCGGGATCCTGTGTCGCATAGACCTGCTTGGCCTTCCCTTCGTACAGCAACGCGCCCTTTTCCATGCAGCCCTCCGGGCGCGGGCTCTATCCGATCTTCTTGCCGGGGGCACCCATTCAGGCAGCCTGCAGCAGGATCTCCCAGTGGGTACCGGGTCCGGGCAGCAGGTGCAGCTCGGCGTCGGTGGCGGTCAGCAAGCGGTGGGAAAGGGACAGCCCCAGGCCGGTGCCCGTCGCTTTGGTGGTTTGAAAGGGAACAAAGAGCTGGTCGCGGATGAAGGCGGGGATGCCCGGACCGTTGTCCTGTACCTCCACCCGCACCCCCCCTGCCTCCGGCCGACAGCGCACATCGATACGCCCGCCTTCAGCACCGCGCACCGCATCCACGGCGTTTGCACCAAGGTTTACCACAGCCTGTTGTAGCGCCAATCGCGACCCTCGCACCAGCGGTACCTCCGCCAGCTCCACGCTCAGCTGCACGCCCGCGGCGGCAGCCCGCCGCTCCAACACTACCAGTGCCGACCGTAGCGGCCCCCGCACGTCGAACAGCTCCAGATCCACCAGGGGTTTCCTGGAAAAGTCAGCGTAGCCCTCCAGCAGGTCTTCCATGGCCTGCACCTGCTCCAAAAGCCGCAAGGCGTGACGTTCGGCCTCTTCCGGCTGGTGGCGGATCAGCTCGCCGAAGGCCTTGACTGCAAAAAGTGGCTGTCGAAGCTCATGAACCAGCCCGGCGGAGAGCATCCCGAGCTCGGCCATCCGCAACATCTCCGCACTCGGAGACATCGGCAGGTCAGGGGGCTTGGACATGTGTTGCAACCTCCACCCATTGTGTACAAGGATCGCCGATATTTCCATGGCTGTCCACGGCTCTTCCTTCCAACTTGTAGCTCCCTGGAGCGACGATGTTGCCGTCCAGGCTTCGTCCATCCCAGGACAGGCCCGCGGTGCTACCGTCACTACGCCAGCTCCAAATTAGATTTTCATCGCTATCTGTCACCTTGAGCCACCACCAGCTTGGGGCGCTGGCCGCCACCAGGCTCATGTCCACCTGATCTGCTTCGGCCCCCGCCCCGGGATCACCGTCCGGAGTGAATTGCTGGCTGGACAGACTGCAGGCCAGCACTGCCGGAGAAGCACCAGGAAGATTGCCAATATCCACAGTAAATGCCGAGGCCACCCCGCTCCATGCGCCGTCCAGGCGGTTTCCCTGAGCGTCGTCACGCAGACCCAATCCCAAGCTCAGGCTGTAGGCGGCGTTGGGCAGATCGCCGGGCGGCGTAATGGAGAGGGTCTGCCCATCTGCGGAGAGAGAAAGCCCAAGACTCACCAGACCATTTGGTCCGTTGAGTTGAACTTCTGTGGAGGTCATCGTCGCAGCGCGCATGGGCTCGGAGAAGGTGACGGTGAGCAGGCTCATGTCGGCGGTGGCGCCGGAGGGACTGACCTCGATGACCTGGGGGCGCACGGCGTCACCAGTCACCGTGAGGCTGGTCTCTCCAAAGGCATTCTCACTGCCGATGTAGAGGGTGGCAACCCCGGCGTAGCCTGCGGAAAAATTCCAGTCAAAGGACAGATTTCCAGAGCTGTCCAGGTTGCCTTGGAACCCGGACCCGGTGGCGGACAGCTGCGGATCACCAAGGTCCGACCAGACGGTAAGGGCGCCGGTGGGCGGATCGCCGGTGCAATCCTGTGCTACCGCAGTGACGACGGTGCTGCTGCCATTGGGGACACTGCTACTGACCGTCGTGAGGCTGATGGGCCCGGTGGGAGAGCCGTCGTCGTTCCCCACCCAGGCAATTGCCTCCGCGGTGCCGCCGCATGCATCGGCATCCACGACCACCAGCTCGACCCGTCTTGGACCGGCATCGGTGTAGGTGTAGCTGCGGGTAGAGCTGGTACTACGCTCCCAGTTCCCCTGTCCATCGTGATAGTGGTAAAACACGATGGCGCGGCTGCTGCTGCTATTGGTGGCATCTGCAAGCACCGATGCGCTGCCGCCGATCAGGCATTGGAGCAGGTAGCTCTGCCCATCCAGACTGAGCGCGGCGGTGGCGCCGGGGCTGCAGTCGAAGTCCACGACGTCGAAGGGGGAACTTGCCCCGCTGTAGCTGGAAACTCCGACCTGCAACACCTCGGAGAGTCCGGCCACGGGGCAGGAGATCTCCACCTCGGCCACCCCGTCCACAAAGCTGTCGATGGTCGCGGGGTCGCAGCTGCCACTCTGGGCACTGATGCTGCCGCTACCGGAGAAGGAAGTGACAAGGTTGTTCCAGGCGTCCACGGCACTGACGGCGACCGTTGTGCTCTGGCCGCGCTCGATCCAGTCCTGCATGTCCAGGACCAGGCCGGACATGGGGCCGGGGTCCACCTGGAAAGAAGCACTACGTCCAAGCTCCACTCCTCCCTGGCTGGCCAGGATGGTGGTGGAGCCGGTGGCGTGGGTGAGGCTGATGGACAGCGTGGCGGTGCCCGCGGCGTCCAGCGTGGCAGTGCCGGGCGTCAGGGTGCCGCTGGCTTCCGTCAGATCGACGACGGGATCGGATTGCAGAAGATAGGGGTTGTTCCAGGCATCCCAGGCGGTCAGTCGTAGCGGCGCGGCCAACCCGGCGGTGAGCGGGCCATTGACGGTCAGCTCTACCCTCCCCAGAGCACCATTGGTGATTTCGATACTTCCCAGGCTGGTTCCAAAGAGAGCATCCAGCTCGACCGAGAGGACGTTCGCCATGATCGCCGTGGTGACCGAGCAGCGGTAGATCCAGCTTCCATCTGCCTCGGGACGATCCACTTCGCAGACCAAGCTACCGGTCATGTCGGCCCATGTCGCCAGCTCGACGGTGGGATCGTAGTCCACGGCGTTGTTCCAGGCGTCCAGTTTTGCGACGCGGACCTCAAAATTTTCGGCTGCTGCAGCCCGGTTCTGGAGGATCTCTACCGACATACGGCGGGGGGTGGAGGGGGTCACGGCGAAGCTGCCGGAAACGCCGGAGATGCCGTCGGTGCCAACGGCGGTGAGCTGGTCTGCTTCGCTGGCTTTCAGTAGCTGCGCCGTGCACAAAGATTGTCCTTCGACGAAGGACGAACAGGTTGCACTGCCGACTTCCTGTGCGGTGTCCAGGCCTCCGGCGCTGTCGGTCAGCGTCAGGTTCTGCTCGTAGTCCCGGACCCGGTTTCCGTAGGGATCCATCGCTTCGATCAGGGCAGGAAAGAGCCCGACACCGGCCTCCACCGAGCTATTTGGCGTTACGATGTTGAAGGCGGCGGCTGCGGCCGGAAGTACCTCAAAACTCGGAGTTTCCGCAATGGCTCCGGCCACGTAGACGCGGATACTGTCCACGTCGCAGGCGGTGGTCAGGGTCACCGGTACCTGTTCCAGCCCGGTAATAGTGCGGGTTTCGAACCAGTCGCCGCAGGAAGTCTGCTCGAAGAGGATCACCGAGGCCGTCTCGCCAAGGAGCACATTGCCCAGGGCGTCCACCAGGGATACCTCCAGGGTCAACGGTGTGCCGGCGACCACTTTATCCAGATAGATCGTTCCTTGATCCCCAAGCCAACGTAGCTCCGCTCCGGCCAAACCACCGGGGCTCCAGGAGAGCAGCAGCGATGCCCCGTCGATACTGTCATTTCCCAGCGGGCTCAGATCAAAGCGCACATCGTCCGGGCTCTCCGAGCGCACCCGGAAGACCCCGCTTCCATCCTCTCCCAACCAGCCTTTGACCCCGTCGCTTGTGGTCTCCTGCTGGGCCAGCCCATCTTCAAAGCGGAGGGAGGGATTCCCCGCCGAGGAGCTGGCCACCACCTGCACCTGCAGGCTCTGTTCCACCGGTTGCTCGGCAGAGTCCACCAATTGTACGCTGACTTCCGCCACTTCTCCCGCGTCGTAGGCCGCCGAGCTGGTCTCCAGACGCAGGTGATCGGCGCGCACCGCGGTCACCGTAAAGGCATCTTCAGCGCGGGTTTCTCCACCGACTGCCGTCGTCAGGACAAGATCGTAGGTGCCAGGCTCCAGTCCCGAAGGTACCACCGCCTCCATGGCCTGAACGCCGGTCAGGTGCGCAACAAGACTGCGGGTTTGGGGGCCGACAAGTTGAAGATCCAGGCCTTCGTCGATGCTCCCGGCGTTGGCCTGCCGCCCGTCTACGGTGACGGTGGGGTAGAAATTGCGACCGGTGACCTTGAGGTAGGTCTCGTCCCGGTAGTAGCCAAAGGTCGGGTACACGCCCAGAATTTCCGGTGGCTCGGATGTGGACGTACAGGCAGCGAGCAGGAACCAGAGCATTGACCCCCGGGCGAAGGGTGCGCAATTTCCGTAGCCCGAAGCTGCGGCGCCGGCCAGTCCGGGTGGGTGGGAAGGCAAAAGGGGACGGGAGTGTCGAAGCGGCTCCGGCAACTTTGTATTTTCTAATACAGAAAGCGATAGCCGAGGCTCAAGGCCAATCCTCCCGGAGAGCCATCGAAGCGTACGGCGCTGCCCGAAGCGGTGACCAGGAGGTAGCGCAGCTCGATGGGCAGCTCGGAATTGCCAACCCGCAGGGCCGCGCCAGCATGAACCAACAGTCCGGGAGAGGCGATGGCTGGACCGGTCGGACCCTGCTCCCCGTTAAAGCTCAGACTATAAAAATAGGGGACCACCACCCCGGCAAGGCCCGCTTGCAGCTGCAGGCGCCCACGCCGCTGCACCAGCTCCACCCCCAATTCCACTGGCAAAAAAGTGGTATTGGAAAGCACCTCTTCGCCAAAGGTGGCTGAGGTGAAGCGGCTCCGCAGGTTCCAGAAGCCCACCCCGGCCCGCCACCGCAGCGGCGAAGGCAGGCCGGGAATCTTTCCGTCTACCGTGGCCCACAGCGTGGGGGAGGAGACGGCTCCAAAATTAGTAAGGTAGCCCCCGGTCAAAGTGATACCGCCACTCACCGTACGGGGCACCAGCGGCAAGGTCGCGGTTGCGACGCTGTTGCTGCTTCTGACCTCCAACTCCACCTGCCGCGACAGTCCGCTGCTGGTGGGCACATAGTCCACCGTAATTGTTCCGTCACTCCCGACGGTTTGGGGGCCGATACCACCCTCCGAAGCCTTGATTTCTACCGGCTCGTCGCGTACCACCTGTCCGGAGGCATCCACGAGGCGAACCCGCAGCAGCGCCTTCTGCCCGCTGCCAATCACCAGCGGGACCGGGCTTATATCCAGCTCAATCCGCCGGACCCGGCCGGCCTGCAGGCTCAGCTCCCGCCTGGCCTCCAGCTCCGGCGCCGCAGCGGCGGGCAACAGCTCCCCCCGCAGAGGGCGGTGCTCGGTCTGAAGACCCGCTGCCGAAGCCCGGATCCGCGCGGTGGTGCCAATCTCCACCTCCACCTCCCCCCTGGGGCCACTCACCAGCGAAAGGGCTGCTCCTCCCTCGGGTTCCAGCTGGACGGCCACCCCCTCCAGCGGGTAGCCCAGCCGATCCTCCACCCGGACCCGCACCCGCAGGCGCTCCCCCACCACTTCGGTCGCCAGCCCCAGCCTCCAGGCGCCCCCGCTGCCGGGTGGCTCAAACCAGAAGGCTTCGATCAGATCCCCACCGGAAACAAGTGCCGCTTCTCCCCGATATTCTGCCCGCAGGACTGTGCCCGCGACCGGCTCGATCATGAGCGATCCGTGCATGGCCCGCAGCTGTACCCCTTCGACGGGCAGCGGCTCCCCGCGGATGTCCATCAGGCTGACGCCTACATCCGCAACGGGGAAGTCACTCGACAATTGTTCAGGATAGACGCGCAGCTCCAGCCGTGCCGGCCCCGGCCGAACCACCGGCAGTCGGAGGGCCGCCGAAGATTCCTGCAGCGTACATTCGACGCGGATGTCCGGGCGGTTGGGGTTTTCAGGGGGGAGGTTGAGCCGGAAAAGGCCCGGTGCAAGCATGGTTGCTGGCTGGGGCTGCTCGGCGCCAGCCCGGCAGGTGGGGGCCTCGGCGGTCCAGACCTGGCCGGTGGCGGTCCAGGCACCCAGCCAGAGGTCGGCCCGACCTTCCACATGGGGGGCCTCCATCGCCAGGAGCACGGGTGGAAAAGGGCCGGGCAAGGAGGATCGTAGCTTCTGGCTGTTGCCCAGATCGTCGGTGACCTGTACTTCGTAGGCGGTGATCCCCGGCGGGATTTCAAAGCTGACCTGCGCCTGACCCGAGCTGTCGGCGGTGAAGGGACCGAAATTCCGGCTGCCGACCCGCAGGCTGACCTTGGAGCCTGGCTCCGCGCCGATGCTGGCCTGCTGCCGCGCCCGCAGTCGAACTTGGGCAAAAAGAGGAATTGCATTCGGATGTTCTAAGGAAAGAAGGCCGACTACCAGGACACGTGCGGTGCGACGGTCGTCGGGTTGCACTTCTACCAGAACTTCCTCTCCCTCCACCCGCAGGGCCAGCAGCTTTCCTTCCGAAGATCGGGCGATATAGGCAGCGGGATCGCTGCTCTGCCCCCGTGGAAAACGTATTAGCAACCGATCGGTACCCACCAGGGCTTCCAGGGGGGGCGCCGTGGCGGGCGGGTCGGGAAGGGCGCTCACCGGGATACGAAAGCGGAGATCCTGGGTGCCTGCCTTCACACGCAGCACATCTTCGCCTGGAAAATTGGGAGGAAGGTAGAGAAATTGATGGCGACCGGTGGTTGGACTCGATGGGTTGCCGAGGATCTGCCCCCGCTCCAGGGTCAACAGCGGCAGTGTGCCCAGGCCCCTCCCCTCCTCCTCTACCACCACCTCTAACAGAATCGGTTCGCCTACCACGGGCGGTCCCTCAGGGTACAACAGCGCCAGCTCCGCT
>CAITDR010000007.1 GCA_903891165.1 uncultured Pseudomonadota bacterium | reverse complement strand
TGGCCTCCTCCTCCCGCCCCTTCCACCAAAACCACAGCGAAACGACCAGAATTCCCATCCCCACCGGCACCAGGGCCAGCCCGAGGAGGGTGCTGTTCATGGCGAGGCGGATGCCCTCGGCCAGTGTTTGGGCCTTGGCTTCAGGCGCCGTGCTGCCGACCGTTTGAAAGGACTGGCTCAGCCCGATCATGGTTCCCAACATTCCACAGCTTGGGGCCACCACGGTGATGCCAAGGCCAACCAGGATGCCGATCACGGAACCTTTCATAGGGCACACCGCTTGGCCAGGGCTGCGGCCTCCTTCTCGATATAGTTTTGGGTCATCCGGCCCGCCACGAGGCCCACCAGCCAGCCCATCGGCCCGGTAAACCGCACTTCCAGCTCCACCCGGGTCTGGCCATCCTCCGCCACGCTCAGCCGATGAAGTGCGGTCGCCACCACCCCCGTTGACCGCGCTACCCAGGTGAAGTGCTGCCCGGGCTCCAGCTCGGTGACGGTCCACACTGCCGGGCTCAGCCGGGGTTGTTCCAGCCGGAACCGGCTTCCTCCTTGGAGGGCAGGACCATCCAGGGCCTCCACCCGGCTCACGGTGGGGGTCCACTCCGGCCATCGCAATGGATCGGCCAGGATGGCCCAGATTTTGTCAGGGGGGCTGGGGATCAGGTGGCTGGTTTTGGGCATCTTGGGGCTCCGCTCCGGGATTCTATCTCACACCACCACCAACCCTAAACCCCGCAGTTTCTCCCACAAGCTCGGAGGCAACTTGATCTCTTTCGCGTGGATCTTCTCTCCCCCCGGCCGCACCGCCATCAACAGCTCGCCCAGGTAGGCGGCCTGCGCCTCTCCCATCCGTAGCTTGGCCACCTCCTCCATCCCGTGCAGCACCAGTCCGTGGTCGTCCCCAAAAACTTCGCCGCCCAGCCATAGAAGTCGGCCTTCGGGAAGCTTTTTTGTGGGCTTCAGGGCGCGGGAGATTCGGTCAGGGGCCACTGTGGTAGGCGGGAGGCCCGCTTTCCACTGATGTACGGGAAGATCCAGGGATTCTCCGCGCATCCATGCGGATAGGGCGCGGGGAAGCACCTCGTCGAAGTGGTCGGCGTTGGCGCCGGTGGGATCCCGGTGCTCCAGGTCGTTCTGGGCAAAGGAGTTTTTGTCTTCGATGGCGGTGATTCCAAAATCGGAGAGCCGCGGGTACATGCCTGAGTGGCGGGTGAGCACAAAGCGGTGCCAGAAGGCCGAGGACAGCACTTCCGCCTCAAAAAGCTGGCGTACCACCTCCATCGCGTCCACGGTTTCCTGCTCGGTCTGCGTGGGAAAACCGTACATCAGGTAGGCATGGACCATCACCCCTGCATCCCGGAAGGCCCTGGCGGCGCGCGCCACCCCCTCGACCGTCACGCCCTTTTCCATTTTTGTCAGCAGCCGGTCCGAGGCCACCTCCAATCCACCGGTCACGGCCACCAGTCCCGACGCTGCCAGGAGCTTGCAGAGATCCGGCGTAAAGCTACTGTCAAAGCGGATGTTTCCCCACCAGCTTACCGACAGGCCGCGCCTCAGAATCTCCTCGGCCAGCTCCCACATTCCCTTGGGCGGAGCGGCCTCATCGGCGAGGTGGAAGCCACTCTGCCCGGTCGCCGCCACCAGCTCCTCCATCTGATCGACCAGGAGGCTGGTGCGACTGGGGGCGTAGCGACGGATATAGTCAAGTTGAATGTCGCAAAAGCTGCACTTTTTCCAATAGCAGCCGTGGGCCAGGGTGATCTTGTTCCAGCGCCCGTCTCCCCACAGCCGATGGGCCGGGTTCACCCCGTCCACCAATTGCAGGTAGCGATCCAAGGGAAGATCCTGGTACCAGGCGGCACTTTCGGTGGGCATGTCGTCGTGGGGCTGCTCGATCATCCCGCCAGAAGTCCGCGTCCGATGCCGATGATCGGTACCGCCGCGTCGTTCCTCCAGGATAGCCAGGAGCGGCCCTTCCCCGTCGTCATAGCAAAGCTGGTCGATACACTCCCACAGTCGGGGTTCTTTGACGTTGCGCAGCTCTGTATTTACATAACCTCCGCCCAGGATCACATGCCCGCCCCGCGCCTTCACCCGCCTCCCGATGCGCAGCGCCCCATACAAAGTTCCCGGAAAAGGGACGGAGATCCCCACAATCTCGGACTGGATGCTGTCCGATAGGCTGTCCAGCATCTCGTCCACTATCGTCGTCTTCTGGAGGCGTTTGTGGAGCGGATCATAGGAGCAGGGACCGACCCCCAGGTGGTGCTGGTACCGGGCCAGTCCGAAGCCTTCGTCCACACAGCTTGTCACGAGGTCAGCCAGATCCTCCAGGTACAAGGTGGCCAGGTGCCGGGCCGCATCGTCCGAGGACATGGGGCCAAAGCGGTCCAGCACCGCCCTTTCCAGCCGGGGGCCCTTGGGGAGAAAGGGGGTGTCCAGAATACGCGGCGCCAGGGTCCGATCCCGGCCTTGGAGGAAGCGGATCACCGGCTCGATAGCGGCTTCGTGCTGCCGACGCAACGACAGCGCCCGCCACGCAGGCTCGGGCAGATCTTCCCGCCCGTCCAGGCTGTCGAAGACCTGAGCAAGCCCTTGACGGGAGAAGAGTTTTAGTGCAAGTTCCAGGCCCAGATCGCGCAGCGAATGGGGGATACCCGCCCGCCGCAGCGTGCGCGAAAGATAGGCGATGGAAGGGTAGGGGGTGTTGAGCTGGGTAAGGGGAGCAAGAACCAGGGTGATCATGCGGCGGGCTCGCCACCGCTCTCCACCCGCACCCGCAGCACGGCGACGGCGGTGGCCTGCGGGTCGCTGGGCAGATGCCGAGCGGCGACCCGGTGCCGATGCTGGAAGAGTCTTTGGAGAAGGATCGCGCCCATTTTTTGCGCAGGCAGGGTGCTGGTAAACTGCACCTCGTCGATGTAGCGGCAGCCCTCGGGGGTGGCCTCGAAGCTGTGCTCGTGGCGGAACTGGGAATAGAGCAGGTTCTTCGAGCTGTCTACAAAGCGGACGCCCTCCTCCCAGACCTCCAGCTCCACCGGCCAGTCGATCACCGGCAGTCCCGGCGGCCCGAAGCGGGCTTTGTAGCTGCCGACCCCGTGAAAGTCACTACCGATCAGCCGGAAGCAGGCCAGGGGCGAAAATTCTTCAGAGATCCGCTTGGGATCGGTCTTCAGACGCCAGACTTCCTCGACCGGAGCCAGGAAGCGGGTCCACACACGAAGCTGAAAGGGGGTAGGCATGGCGCGGCTCTATCGCACTGGGCGGCGGCTTGCACCGCTTCCCTTCGGGGCGAATTTCGTGGGAGCAGAAGGGGAGATGTTTCCTGATGTAAGGTCCCGGAAGGGGTGTTAATACGCGGAGGATCGTCCAGATCCGGCAAGGCGCGTGCGGCCAAAGCGCCGCAGGCGCCCTCGGGGTGGCATTTGTGTGTGGCCGGGCTATTTTTTCTCGGCCAGCGATCAGCAATCTGGGCGGCGATCTGGTCGATCTCTTGCTCAAACTGGGGTGTTTTCGGAGCTGCGCCGCTGAGGATGGTACCGGCTATGGTCTGCAGCCAACCCTCGGCATGTTTTGCTGCGTCTCGGTTCAAAAACACCACCATCAGGGGAACGCTGCGCTCCTCCCGCAATCTCTCTATGGCGGCGACGTTCATTCGGTGCCACCCGGATGCCGGGTCTGATCTCCCTGAAATTACCACGAGAACCCGGCTTCGGTCCATGGCCGATCGGCTTCGCTCCACGCCCGCCAGATCCATCCCGACAATGATGGACAAGTCGGGGTAGAACACCGTCATTCCGCGCGATCCGAGACTGCTTATGAGCTTCCGAGCAACCAAATCAGACTGTGGGTCCATAGGAGCGGTGATGCACACATCAAAATCAAAACGCGGCTCCGCTGGAACGGCCGGATAGGCCCCAAGCGCCTCCCAGGCCTCCTCCTCGGAAAGGTACGACCTACCCTACCTTTGTAGGAGTAGAAGGTGGTCACCCGGCCCTCAGGCATGGGAGCCTCCCAGGGTGGGGGTGCAGAAGATCTGGGAGAATTTCGTTTTGCGTAACGATGCCAGTCCTACCACTACGAAAAAACAGCCGCGATCCTACAGCATAGTAATGTCACGCGGGGCGAGTGAGCAGAACCTCGCGGACCCAAGCGGGTGCGTCGGTGACGCCGAGCGGGATCGTACGAGCGTCCCCGGCGGCCACCCGAGGACCTGCGCCAGTGGGGAGAGCGTCGAACCTCGGGGCCTCTTCGAGATTGCGGAGGACACGCTCCACGTTCGCCCGGGAGCCGGCCGGGACCCGCAACTCGGGCGCGCGGACGACACGTAGGGACCTGGGATAGCTGGTCAGAACCACGGCGGCCCGAATGAAGTCGTCGAGCGTACAGGAAGCTCCCAATGCACCTCCCAGCACTCCAAAGTGTTTACGCGAAGCACAAATAATAGCGCAGCCCGCTGTGGTCCCCGCAACATCTCCGCGTCGGTCGCCAACCCGACGAGCTGCGCGAAGCCGCGTGCGCCTTCCCCGCTGACGCCGAGCACAGCCGTGCGCAGGTAGGGCTCGGGCGCCCCGGTGGCTTATGCCTCGGTATGGAAGTCGGAAACCCCGGCCCTCCCGACATCCAACCACTCCCGGAAAGGCTTGGGTCGAGGCCAACCCCGGCCGATGTTGTCCACTCGCCGAGCCCCCCTTCGCCGACGCGGACCCGGTGGATTCGCCACCCGAGCGCTGCCGGATCGGTCACCTCCAACAGCCCCGGGGCACTGCGCCGATCCATAAAAATTCGCCTTCGCGGTGCCGGAATTCCACCCTCTCACATTTGGACAGGTAAAGGAAGCGCGCGGCAACGGCCTCCTCTCGTCCTCCGTCGTCAAGCTCCGCCGCGAACCCGATCTGCTCCTCCCAGTCGATGCCGAAGAAGCGTGCAAGCGGCGGAAGGGTGCCAGTGAGGATGAATTGTGCGGTGATGTCCTGGATGATCGCGGCGCACGGCAGCCTCATCCTGGAGGTTGAGATCGACCCGGGGGCGGCCGCGCCTCCGCCGGATACAAGAAATTCTTAGGGATCGTGTGGACACCTCCATTTCACTGTACTATGGCTACATGTAAGATGGTATCATGAAGAAGATCGCAGTCGCGTTCCCCCGAAACCGCTACACCAGTGACAAGGACGGCAACGTGCAAACCGTCCAACTACCCCACGCGCTACTCCAGCCTATCGGATCCTCCGATAATATGTTGTGGGAAGTTACTGTCTATGCAAAATCCAGCGCCAATGCCAGGCTGGAGCTGACAGTCTACGAAGGCACGAAGCCTGACCCTCGCCCCTCTCAAAATCGGTTTTCGGGGGTAACCATTGGTAGCCCCAGTCCTCTGTCCGTTTCATCGCTGTATATGACTACTCTTGCGATCACCGCGCCGTACGCTGGCCTGATTGATGCTATTTTGGGAGTGAAGAGCAACTCGCCGACCACTGATGTTCAGGAGTGGATGGATGCTGAGGTAAGGGTGACGTTGGCCTATTCATAGTGTGCCCTTGAGGAGAAGAGATGTATAAAGTACCACCCGCTGAACGGCTTTTATCTCTCTGGCAAGCAGAGCGGGAGAGGATGAAGTCGGAGTGGTCGCAACAGATAGACGCTCTTCTACTAGCCTGCCCCGGTGGTGCTGTAGCAGCCGAAGAACAACACGGTGACCTTTCGGATTGTGGCTGCAAGAACACTCAAAGACATAATAGTTTTGCACCACCAGCGCAATTTCGGACAAAGGGACGTTCCCGCCAGGCTCGTGGGGGTGTCACCCACAATAAAGACCGGTCTTCCTACATTTTTAGTGGGGAGGAAGGCATCGTCGGGATGGCAATGTGGAGTTCAGGAGATCCATTTCCGGCGCAGACCACACCATGTAATTGGGCCTTGGAAGACTATGCAGTTCCACTACTGGACCCCCTGCCATGTACATATGCTAATGGTGTACAGGAGTCCGAAAATTTGGGATATGCCCTGCTTGCCGGTACAACGCAGACCACCAAACTCCCGACAGGTGGCTATAGAATGTACTTCGGCACTGCCTCCATTAATCAGGTGGCACGTAACCCCGGCGGCAGTAGGGCATGGCCGGCGTATGATGCCGGGGGGCGAGCAAAATTTGCTCTTGATCCAGTTGGCGTTCCGTATGCCAGTTTTCACCCGTCGCAACTTCAATTTTGGGGTGCATCAAATGATGCTGACTACAGCACCGCGCATTTCAGTCCCAATTTTGTAGGATATCTTGACTCGACCGACGGTATCAACTACCCGCTATACGCACCGATGGTGCGGCCATCATCTGGAACAACTTGTGAAGATGTTTCTTATGTGGGAACTTCAGGAATTCTGGAAGACACATCCACCAATTTTTGGGCTGGTTGGAGATCTACATCTATTCCCGCCTCCGGAGCGGCTGTCGTCTATCGGGATGTTAGTGTAGTTTATCTGAAATCGCTCAATCGTTATTTCATGTTTGCGGTCGAGTGTGATGGTCGCGGATTGGGAGTGGACAGCAACGGGTTGGGAACTGGGGCGGATGTTGAGGAGGGGCAAGGGTGCACCATCTGCACGCCTAGCAATAAACCGTTTCCCGACTGGTGCGTTCTGAACAACCAACCCAAAACACGGTTTGTCTATTTTACCTGCCTGGACCCAGATTTTGGTGCAAATACAAAAGGACCGTTCCCTGTTTACCCTGAAGATCCGGATTATTCGGCGGGTGCATGGATTGGGGTGCCTCAGGCGTTTATGAGTCCGGATGAAAAATACATCTTGTTTTACCTGAATTCGAGTTTGTATGTGGGCCGTAGTGGCTATCGGTATTCGGGACTTCATGTGGCTCGTGTCAGCGATCTTTCTGCCAATATCGCTCATATTGAAGCTACGGCGGCTACCTCCAGCGCATCTGACCTGGGTACTCTCTTCTATAAAAATTTCATAAATTTTGGTGTTTGCATTATTGAATGCACCACTCTAACCACAAATTTCGCCCCCACAGTGACAGATGAACATTTCGTTTTTTGTAGCGATGGTCGTCTGCATCTCTTTTTTGCCAATAGAGACTCAAACGTTATAGCTGATCCGCTTCGCCTGATCTCCCATGCCGCCGCCTTCTCAGCTTGGGACTCTAAGGCTATAGATGTACTTTTTGGGGAGGCACCGACCGTCTCGGCAGGTACACACCCATCAATCCTTACAGATTCAACGCTGTATCAATTTCAGCCGTATCAATTTCAATTGCCAAATAGTGTGCCACATCTAAATTTGGAATTTCTACAACACATACATTTGCATGGACAGGTGTCGGAGACAGCGCCCACTACGCCAACGGACATGCTTGTCAATTTCAGAATGACCGACTGCAACCCCATAGATATGACTGATGCCCTTGGCACAGACTCTGTCAACATCCCTGATGACGTTGCAGTCAACGATCCGAACGTCTATGAGGCCGACAGCGGCGACTATGTGATGATTCTACATTGCGGAGTACTTGGAGGGTTGGTACGGCTCACAGCGGATGTCGCAACAGCCTGCTCTTATCGTGATGCATGTTGACTTTAAAAATGGCCATTGGTATTCTCGCCCTCGGCGTAGCTTGTCGCATGGAGATTCCAAAAGACTCCCGTGTTGAGCCCCGGGAATCGAATGCCGAAAGCAGCAGGGACTCGGAAGGTCACAGCAGCGACAGCACCCCCGACTCCGTTGACGACAGCCTGGGCACGGTGGACAGCAACGGGGACAGCTACCGAGACAGCAGCGGCCACTCCGACAGTAACCCCGACACCGGCGACGGAGGCGACTGGGTGACCATCCGCGCCGCAGTGGACTATGCCTGCGGCCTGCACGCGGATGGAACGCTGTCCTGTTGGGGCAAAAACAACCTAGGTCAGGCAACGCCTCCTACCGGTGTTTTTGTCGGAACAGCTGCAACAAGTGGGACGGCCTGTGGTATACAGGAGAGTGGGGAGATTCTCTGCTGGGGAAACGTGGGAGCTGGCGATGAGGTTCTTAATGCTCCGAGTGGCAGTTGGTTTGAGATCCGCTGCTCGACCGTTGATTGTGTGGTGTTGAACGCAGCCGGAAACCTGGGATGGTGGGGAGTCGGATTCGGCGACCTGCCTCCTCCTGCGGGGGTCTATATCTCTGCCGACGTAAGCGATAACATCTGTGCTGTCGAGTTTACCGGCCGTCTAGTCTGCTGGGAAACCGACGGATCAGAGTGGGAGCCGCTGGTCGGTACTTTTGTGTCGGTTGCGGTCGGGCCTCTTTTCGGCTGTGCCTTGGATGCACTCGGCGCTGCAAGCTGCTGGAGCACCAACGACTGGGCCTCCGACTGGGGGGTGGATCAGCCGCCGAGCGAACAATGGGCCTTCATGGACTTCGAAGCGGATCATGGCTGCGGCCTGACCTGGACGGGGGACGCGGTGTGTTGGGGCTACCCCTACCTGTGGGCGGGCAGTGATTCCACGGTCGCCCCCCCCGGGGTATTCACCGACATCACCGCAGGAAGCCTGTACAGTTGCGGGGTTACCGAGGATGGACAGGCTCTCTGCTGGGGTAAAAATGATGTAGGCCAGGCTACACCTCTATAGGAGCCTGCCGGGCGTAAGCCCACGGGATGCGCAACGAGATCCTATGGTCCCGAAACAACGCAGGAAAAATGCGTACTACCACGGAGTGAGCAATCCCCCGAAAACCGGACACCTTGATAAAATCCAGCCCTCCCTGCTGTTACGATGCAGTCCCCCTCTCCCCCACCGCCAACCCCGCCCGCAGCACATACTCCCACGCCCCCGCCGTTGTCCGCAACCCCAATCGCTCCTTCATCACCTGCAACCTCCGATATAGTGCCGGATCCACCCGCGCGCACACGTCTTTCCGATTCCCCGCCGCCGCGTCGTAGGTCAGTGGATTCCCGATGGCCTCCACCAGCCAGGCGGGCACACCGCTGCCCGGCGCGGTGCCCATCTCCAGGCGCGCCAGGATCGCCGCGAGCAGCGCCGTGGGTACCTCCTGCGTCTTTGGAGCCTCCTGCCGGGGAAATGCAGCCACGCGCATCGGCGGGGCCTCGGCGACATCCTCCTCCACCACCACCGGCACCACCTCAGGCTGAGAGACCACGCCGGCCGTCACCGTCTCCCAGGCCACCGGGCCCGCCGCCCACAACGTCCCCGCCCCCCGCCGCTCTGCGGCGTCGGCTTCGGCGCGTGCTCGAACGGGATCAAGCATCGTCGTCCCAGCCCCGGATATGCACGGCGGACGCGGCGTTGGCGCTCAGCGGTGGGAGCGTCGTTTCGGGACGGATGCGCGCCCAGGCCACACCCGCCAGCGACTCGATCCCCACCAAGAATTCGCGGGTGTGCCCGCGCCGGGCCAGCGTCCACACCGACTGGCCCCGGTTCAGTGCCTCACGAACCTCGTCGGTACGCGGAAGTGGATCTGGGAGGTACGACAGCGCGCCAGTGTGGTTTGAAGCGTCGTGGATAACAGCGGCGTCCTGCGCCCATTCCC
>CAITDR010000006.1 GCA_903891165.1 uncultured Pseudomonadota bacterium | reverse complement strand
GGAGCTTCTGCGTTCGGTTTCCGACTACATTTCGATCGTGGAACGGCAGCTATCGGGCAGTTTTTTAGCTTGGAGGTGTTTTTTGTGGGGCTGAGAGGTGTTGGAATCGGACGGAAAGGGCGCCAATCATCCCGGAATGGTACGATCATGGTACGGAAGCTGTACCAACAGGACGGGTGGGCCGGCCACGGCGGGTCCGGGTGGCTGTCCCGCACCGCCCCACGGCGGTCCCGGTACACCCGTGGTCGGCCAGAGCTGCCAACGGCCTCTCAGCGCCAATTTCTCTTTACTCCGCAAGGCGAGCGGGTTATAAGGTGCCATTATGGCTGCATCTCTCGCTGTTGCTCTGCCTACCCTCGCGACCGGTGTCGATCCGCCGGTGCGAACCGAGGTGTATGAGGGGCCGCTGGACCTGCTGCTGCTCTTGGTCCGTCGCGAGGGTGTGGATATTCGCGAGATTCCGATTGCGCGGATCTGCGATTCCTACCTGTCCTATTTGGACGCGATGGTGGAGATCGACGTGGATGTCGCCGGGGACTATCTGGTTCTGGCCGCCACCTTGTGTCAGCTGAAGGCGCGCGAGCTCTTGCCCGTGGCCGCGCAGGCTGCGCAGGAAGAAGAGGAGCTGGACCCCCGCGAGGCCCTGGTCCGGCGACTTTTGGAATACGAACGCTACCGGGATGCCGCCGAACAATTGGGCAGCCGCGAAATCCTGGATCGGGATGTCTACACCCGCCCCATGCAGGAGCAGCCTCTGGAGGAGCAGCCTCTGGATCCGGGCGTGGATGCCATGGGTTTGATGGGTATTTTTGCCGGTGTGATGGAGCGCCTCGGGCGCCCCGATCCCGAGCATCACGTGGAGACGGAGCGCTATTCTCTGCTGGAGTTCAGCCGCTTTATCCTGGATCGTATCCCCGAGGGGGAGGAGGGGCTTCTGATCGAGCTGCTGATGGAGCAGCCCACCCGGCGGCGCCGGATCTTCCTCTTTCTGGTCGTCTTGGAGCTGGGGCGGCTGGGGCTGGTGGATGTGATCCAGGTTTTCCACCTGGGAGCTGTCCGTATCCGTGTATTGCGTGGGTTGGCGGCTCAGGATCTGGTGGCGCTGCCGGAGGCTATTTGAGCCAGCCTCCCGATAACCTGATCGAGCTTCCCTTCGGCAAAGCCGCCCCGGAAGAGGTTTTTGAGGGGGGGCCTCCCCCTCCTGATCTACGGGTTGCTGCCGTAGAAGCCTGTCTTTTCGCGAATCCCGGAGTGCTCTCCACCCTGCAGTTGGCCGTCGCCTTGCGCTCGGATGAGCCGACCGTATTGTCCTCGTTGGAGGCGCTCTCCCACAAGTTGGTCTCCTCTGGATCCGGGCTGCGGCTGGTGCAGGTGGCTGAGGGCTGGCAGCTGCGTACGGAAGCGCGGATGGCGCCCTGGGTGGCGGCAATCCGGGGGACAAAGCCCTTTAAGCTCTCTCGTGCGGCGCTGGAGACGCTCTCCGTGATCGCCTATCGGCAGCCTGTCGCCAAGGCGGTGGTGGACGAGATTCGCGGCGTTGACTGCGGCGGAGTGCTGCGGATGTTGCTGGAGCGGGGACTGGTGCGTGCGGTGGGCCGGTCCGACGAGCCGGGGCGTCCACTCACCTACGGCACCGCGCCGTTGTTCCTCCATACTTTTGGCCTGCGTAGCCTCGCCGACCTGCCCAACCTCCGCGACTTCCGCGCCTTGGAATCAGATGATGCGGATGCCGGGCCCATAAATGTTCTTCCCTTCGGGGAGCCACGTTAAAAATGTTTTCGCCGGGCTGGTTGGACGCGGTTGTATTGCTGGTTACCGGTCCTTCCTGGTGCTCGGGGGTGATCGTGGATCCGGCGGGCACCATTGCCACCGCCTACCACTGCGTCGCCAATGGGGCCAAACCCCGCGTAGAAAGCCACGATGGCCAGGTGTGGATCGGCGAGGTGGTGGCCCGCGATCCCGCACATGACCTGGCACTCATCCGGGTGCAACCCGACGCACCGCTGCCTTTTCTGCCGCTCCGCCCTCAGGATCCCGAGCTAGGGGAGCGACTCTGGGCCATCGGACATCCCTTTGCCTCCGCCTCGGGCGGGAAGCTGGCGGGGGTGCTGCGCTGGAGTATCAGCGAGGGCATCGTTGCGGCGGTCGGCACTTGGTATCTCCAAACAGATGCCGCGTTGAACCCGGGGAACTCGGGTGGGCCGCTGGTGGACAGCGAAGGTCGGGTGGTGGGCATCGTTTCCCGAAAATTAACGGGGGACAATGTTGCTTTTGCGGCGCGCACCACCTATCTGGCGCAGCTGGAGGCATCGCCCAGCCGGGGCAGCTTTTTTGGAGGCACCTACGGCCTGGGGCCGGGGCTGCTGTTGACTTCTGAGAGCCTGTATATCACCGGAAATGTCTGGATCTCCGTGCGGGATCGGGCGGTGGTGCGGGGCTGGGCGGGCATCTCCACCGAGGGCGCCTTTCCGCTGGGGGCAGGCACGGTCGAGGTCCGGCAGCGCTTCGGGCGCGGGGCGCTGACTGGCACGGTGGACCTCGGGGGAGGGGCACTGGTGCAGGAGGGACGGCCCGCGCCGGTACTTTCGGCGCGGCTGGGCTTGGCCGATGTGGGCTTTGGCCTTCTGCTGCAGCCCGGACCATGGACCTGGAGCCTGTCTCTGGATCTGGGAATTCCGGGGCAAATCGGAGTTTTTTAGGCAGCGCCACCATCCCGGCGCCCCGCTCCAAGTGGCTGCCCCAAAAAGCCCTTGGCGGCCTCGCCCCGCTTTTCCGGTTATCATGGAACGATCAGCGGAGGCGGAGTGTTCGAGCTGACGGATGAGCAGAAAGCGCTGGTGGATGCAGCGCGTGCAGCAGCGCAGGACATTCTGGGCCCGACGCTGAAAGAGGACGACGAAGCCGAGCGTTTCCGCAAGGACCTCTTTGCGCGCTTGGGGGCAGCCGGGCTGTGTGGGATCCCCACTTCCGGGGACTATGGTGGCTTGGGCCTTGGCTATTTTGAATACTGCCTGGCACTGGAGGAGATCGCGGCGGTCTCGGCCTCCTACGGGGTCAGCGTGGCGGTCAATGGACTTCCCCAGGTGATCCTTGGGGAATTCGGCAATGAAGCCCAGAAGCAGCGGTGGATGCCTGGCCTCGCGGCGGGCGAGCTGCTCGGAGGCTTTGCCCTCTCCGAGCCAGGCTCGGGCTCGGATGCGGCCTCTCTGCGGACTACAGCGCAGCGAGATGGGGATTTTTATAGGTTGAACGGAACAAAGTTCTGGATCACTCACGGTGGCTACGCCGACGTCTACGTGCTGATGGCGCGTACCGGCGGGGAAGGGCCCAAGGGGATCAGTGCCTTCCTGCTTCCTGGAGATACCCCAGGTCTTTCCTTCGGAAAGAAGGAAGAGAAGATGGGCTTGCGCGCATCCCCCACCGTAGAGCTGATCCTGGAAGACGCGAAAATTCCGGCGGAGAACCTGTTGGGTCGGGAGGGCGATGGCTTTCGCGTGGCCATGCGGGCGCTGGACAGCGGGCGCATCACCATCGCGGCGATCTCGGTGGGGATCTGCCGGGCCTCGTTGCAGGTGGCCTCCACCTATGCCTGCCAGCGGAAGCAATTTAACACGCCGATCATCGACTTCCAAGGGGTAGGCTTCCTTCTTGCGGATATGGCCACCCGTACCGAGGCGTCGCGGCTGTTGGTACACAAGGCGGCCTGGCTTCGGGATCGTGGGCTTTCTTACTCGGAGGTAGCGGCTATGGCCAAGTGCTTCGCGACGGATGCGGCCATGGCGGTGAGCACCGACGGCGTGCAGGTGCTCGGGGGCTACGGCTACACCCGCGAGTATCCGCTGGAGCGCTACATGCGGGACGCGAAGGTGATGCAGATCGTGGAGGGCACCAACCAAGTGCAGCGCGTGGTCATTTCGCGCAACTTGCGGAAAGCTTTTGGGGGCGCACCATGAAGATCTGCCCGACCTGTAATAGTACCTGGGCTGATTTTGTCGAGCTGTGCTTTAACGACGGCACCCCTCTGCAGGAGGTGGCCAGCGCACCGGCGGTGGTTGCGGCCGCTCCGAACCTGGCCGAAAAGGTGGTTACACCCTTGCTTCCCGCCGTGGGCGAGTCCACGGAGGAGGCCGAGCGTCCCACGGTACTTGATCCGGTGAAGGTCGGCGGCGCCCAGATGATCCGGCCTGCGGACGCCGAGATGATGCCCGAGCCACCACGGATCGTGCGCCCCGACGATCCGACGATGCCCCCCAGCGCCGAGTCCCAGGACGCGCCGGTGCCCGTACACCGGGAGCTACCGGAGGGGGTGGGGGAGGCGCTGCCCGAGGTGGACGACCAGACCTCACCGGAAGGGGATCTGTCGGGGCTGAGGGCAATGGGGAACATCTCCCCCAACCAGACGCTGCTGCCCTTTGACGACGACGGTGGCGCAACCATTCCGCTCTATCCGCCAATGGGCGACCGGCCGGCCGCGCCCACCCTGGCGCCGCCGCCACCTCCGCGTGAGCCTGCGCCGGCTCCGGTCCCGGTAGCGGAGCCGCGGCCCAGCCCCCCCGCCCCCGGAGGGGGTGTCGGGGTGGCGGTGGCGGTGGGTACCGCTGCGCTGGTGGTGATCCTGGGCGCCGGTGGCCTGTTCTGGTGGTGGAGCAGTCGCGATCTGCCCGCCAAGCCGGTACCTGCCCCCGCACCCATTGCCGCTCCGGCCCCTGTTCCGGCACCGGTACCCGGCGGCTCCGGTGCCCCGGTGCCCACAGGGGGTGCATCACCATCTGAAGCACCCCCGGCAGGAAGCCAGGACCCAACGCCTGTTCCTGTGGGGGGCACGCCGTCGGGAGTGCCCGCACCGTCGGGACTGCCTGCACCTTCAGGAGCGGGTGCACCGGCAGGCGTGGTGGCCGCACCGGCGCCGTCGGCGGCACCGGTGCCCAGCAGCGGCACTTTGAAGCTCACCCCTGATCCGGCATCGGCGCGGGTGTGGGTGGACGGCAAGGCCCTGGGGGCGGGTCCGCAGAGCCTGACACTGCCCTATGGCAAGCACGAAGTGCGCCTGGAAGCCGACGGCTACAAAGCCGAAAAATTCGAGGTCCAGGTCAACGGTCCGCAGCTGTTGTTGGCGCGGAAGATGGTGGCCACGGGCACCCCGGTGGAAGTGGAACTGTCCTGTGTGGACGCGGCGCCCTGTACGGTGAAGGTGGATGGTGGAGAGGCGGTCACCCTGCCTGCCAAGATGACCATTGCTACCGGAAACCGGAGCTTCCGTCTGACTTCTGGTGGCGGGATGATGTGTACCGTTTACCGCACCATCCGTGTGCCGGAAGGGGTGCCCACCCTGCAGTTGCCGCTGAGCTGTCCGCGATGAGCTTTTTTAAGCGGGTGTTGAACCTGGGGAAGGGGATGGTGTCCACCCTGGGCTCGGACCGCGAGGATCGTCTGCGCGCGGAGGCTTTGGAGGCGGAGTTGGCGAAGCCGGCGCGGGTGGCGAAGGGGGCAGGGAAAGGGGGCAGTTTGAGGGAGGAGGAGGAGAGTGCTCCGGCGACTTCTGGGCCACATCCCGCCAGTGATCCCTTGGCGCGGCCTCCGGTGAAGCGGACGCTTTAACTGTGGAGGGGGTGAGGGGATGGCGGAGCAGAATTGGAAGGTGGGGGAGGTGCTTTATCAGGTG
>CAITDR010000005.1 GCA_903891165.1 uncultured Pseudomonadota bacterium | reverse complement strand
GCGCTGAAGCCGCGTCCGGTGGATCCCAACCTCGCCGCGGCTCCCTCCACCGAGATCCTCGGCCTCTCCATTGGGAAAAGCAGCGATGCGGAGATCCAGGCCTGGATCGCGGAACGCAGCCTGCCCTGCAAGAACGAGCCCTCCCCTCGCCGCACCACGCAGCGCTACGTCTGCGAAGGGGATCTCTCCATCAAGCTCCTAGAAGGCCGGGAAATCCGTGGGAAGTTCACCAGTCTGTTGATGGTGCGTGGCGACAGCACTCCGCTCTCCCACCTTTCCACGGCGCGGAAGTACAGCCTTCCCGAAGATGCCGCGAAGGACTACAGCTCTTCGCTGGCGCTCTTGACGACGAAGCTGGGTACTCCCACCCGCAGTGCAGCGGTGCAGGCCGACAAATTGAACAGCCCGCTGTTGCACTATTCTTCGTCCTGGAACTTCAAAGATCTGGAGGTGGCGCTCACCATGAGCCGGCTGGGCGGGCAGGTGGTGAGTGTGACCGAGCGCTGGGATCAGCCGGGGGTGGAGCTGGCCCAGGGCGACCGGGTGCAGGTGCTGGATCGCAGCAAGTGTAAGGACCCTTTCTGTTTTGACCAGCCAGGAATGGCTCCGCCAGGCATGAAGGACCCTTTTGGATTTGACGAACGGGCCAAGAAACGAAGGGAGGAGGAGGCCAAAGCGGCGGGCGAACAGCCTGCACCTGCGACAGAAGCTGCCCCCACAGCTCCTCCGGTCGCGCCCGAGGCCCCGCAAAAGTAAGCGAGGTGGGCGCGGAAGTGCGCCTATGCTGTACCAGTCCGATCGGAGCGGATAGAATGCGGTGCAGGAGATTCCATGCCCCCCAGCTTTCCGCCCTGGTCCGAAGAACATGCCCTGCTCCGCCAGACCGTCCGTGATTTTGCGCTCCGTGAGCTGACCCCTCACAAAAAAGAGTGGGACGACGCGGGCGAGTGGCCTGCGAAGGAAATATTCAAAAAAATGGCCGACCTGGGCCTGTTGGGCATCCGTTTCCCGGTGGAGCATGGCGGGGCGGGTATGGACTGGTGGGCCACCACCGCCTACCTGGAGGAGCTGTGTGAGGCCCGCAACGGCGGCGTGGTGATGAGCATTTTTGTTCACACAGAAATTTCGACACCCATCATCGCCGAGATCGGTACCGACGAGCAGAAGCGGAACTTCTTGGAGCCTGCCATCCGCGGGGAGATGATCGGCGCCTTGGGCATCACCGAGCCCGGTGCAGGCTCGGACGTGGCCAACATCCAGACCACCGCACGGATCGACGGTGGGGATCTGGTGATCAACGGGGCGAAGACCTATATCACCAATGGCAGCTTTGCCGACTTTATCACGCTGGGTGTACGCACCGGCGGTCCGGGCTACGAGGGGATCTCGCTGTGCACCTTCCCCACCGACACCAAGGGCTTTTCGGTCGGTCGGAAGCTGGACAAGTTAGGCACCCGGTCCGTGGACTCCTCGGAGCTGCATTTTGAAGACTGTCGGATTCCGCTGCGCTACCTCTTGGGGGGCTTGAACGAGGGTTTTTACTCGATCATGACCAACTTTCAGGGGGAGCGGTTGGCGGCGGCGATCATCTCCAACCGGGGGATGGAGATCTCGGTGCAGGAAGCGATGGAGTATATGCAGGCGCGCTCGGCCTTTGGAAAGCCACTCTCCAAAAACCAGGTATGGAAGCATAAGTTCGCCGAGATGATGACGTCCATCCGGGCCGCAAAGATGCTGAGCTACCATGCGGTGGACACGCTCAACAGTGGGGAGAACCCCACCCTGGAAGTGTCGATGGCCAAGCTCTTTTCCTGCGATCTGGCGCAGCGGGTGGCCTATGATTGTCTCCAGGCCCATGGCGGCTACGGCTTTGTCGAGGAATATGATATTGCCCGCTACTTCCGGGATGTACGACTGTTCACGATCGGCGGGGGAACCTCGGAGATCATGAAAGAGATCATCGCCAAGTGGTCGGGACTGTGAACCGGCGCCGCCTGCTGGTGGGGGCGCTGGGTGTTGCTGCCGCAGGCGTTTTTGTGCTGCCTGGCTCGGGAACCCGGCGGCGGGTGGAGCGGGTGAAGCCGATTATCGAGCCGCCACCCTACCGTTTTCCCAAAGATTTTTTGTGGGGGACGGCGACGGCCGCCGCGCAGATCGAGCGGAGAGTGCCGTCGGATTGGGGGCGTTTTGAGGAGCGGGTGGAGCGGGACCAGCTTACTGCCACCAAGGGGCCGGGCAACGTGGTTCCAGGAAACATCTCGGGCTATCTGGACTATCCGCCGTCGATCCGCGTCCGAAAGACCGACGCGGAGACCCACTACGACGAGGACTTCACCGCAGCGGTGGCCCAGGGACACAATGCCTACCGCTTCTCACTGTCCTGGACACGGCTTTTTCCCAATGCAGGGATGAAGGTACCCAATCCCGAGGCCGTCGAAACCTACGATGGGTTGTTTGCTTCGCTGGAGTCTGCGGGTCTGGACCCGATGGTGACCCTCTTTCATTTTGAGAGTCCGGCCTGGCTGTGGGAGGAAAAGGAGGGACAACGTGGCTGGGAAAGGGAGGATGCGGTTGAGCACTTCGACCATTTTGTGAAGTTTGTGGTGCAGCGCTGGGGAAGGAAGGTGCGGCGGTGGACCACCCTGAACGAGCCGATGGTCTACGCCTACAATGGCTACCTGCAGGGCTTGTTTCCGCCCTTTGAGACCCGCTCTGGCCCCGAGGCGCTTGGAAAAGTGTTGGAAAACCTGCTGCGGGCGCATGTGCGTGCCTACAAACGTATCCACGCCGCTGCACGCGAGCAGGGAGTCCGCACCGAGGTGGGAGTGGCGACACATACCCGCTCCTTCCTTCCTTTTCGGGACCATGCGCCCCTGGATCGGGTGGTGGCCGAAAAGGTGGAGCAGGCCTTTGTCTGGGATTTTCTGGATGCACTGGACAGCGGGCACCTGCGCATCAGCAACACCGAGATCCACCGGATCATCCCCGACCTTGCCGGCAGCCAGGACTACGTGGGGATCAACTACTATGGCCGGTTCTACCTGAAGAGTGACCTGCTCCATCCCACAAAGTTCGAGGTACTTCCCAGCGATCCCGAGGATCCGCTGGAGCAGGTCTCCGACCTGGGCTGGGCTATCGACCCGCAGGGTCTACACCAGATCCTGGTGCGGGCCTCCCGCCGCTATCAACGCCCGATCTACATCACCGAAAATGGTCTCGCGGATGCGACGGACAGTCGGCGGAGTTCCTTTATTGTACAGCACCTTCGCGCTACCTGGGACGCCATCCAAGACGGCGTGGAGGTACGCGGCTACTACCATTGGTCACTCCTGGATAATTTTGAGTGGGCCGAAGGTTTCGGTGCCCGTTTTGGCTTGTGGGAAGTGGACTATACCGACAACTATCGGCGAATTCCGCGGCCTTCGGCGGTGGTCTACTCGGAGATCTGTCGGGAGAATGGGATTTCGGCGGGCTTGTGGGAGCGGTTTGGGAGGTGGGGTTAGATTTTTGGGGGTGATACATGGTGGATGTACTGACCCATCCCGCTATGGTTTTGCAGGCTTCGTCGTGAGTGTGACGGTCGTTGGCCCGACGGGCGGTTTGCTTCGCACGAGGCGTTGCTTGCAGCCAAGGCTGCGGTTGTTATTGGCGGAGTACCTCCGTGACGGCGCTGCAAAGAGGGCTTTCTGCCCTCTCTGCACTCTCCCGAGGCAAGGAGCTATCCGCCCCTTACCAATCCTGGACCAGGGCAGGGCTGTGGAGCGACGGAACCGCGTTTTAGGTAGGTTCAACATCGGGGTGGGTCGCTCCAGAGCCCTCCCTGGACCCACCCCTTGGGGAAGAAAGGCAAATGCGGAAAGGCGAAAGGCAGAAATGCAAAACCAAATTGCTGCCGGGTTGACATATTTTGATATGTATCACTGAAACATAGCTGCTACAAGGTCTTTGGTGATACACGCGGTCAGCCGGTTTCAATCCGGCTCTCGCGTGCACACCCGAAGGTATTCGATCATCTGCTCCAAGAATATGTTGTTCACCATTACCTCCGGATGTTCTACCGCCCAGCTGCGAATCCGGCGAAGGATCGCATACAACTCGCGTTGAAGCTGTTTCCGATCCGGGATTCCCCGGTGCAGCGCCAGTACGGTGTATCCAATAAAGTTTCGATATTCAGGGATTAATTCATCCGGAATATTGTTCGGGATCCCATCGACCCACAGGTCCGCCTGATAGCCCATGGCGCGGGTAGCTCCGGCCCGCACCGCCATCTCCAGGAAGGCGGGTGCAGTGCTGCAGGCACAGCAGT
>CAITDR010000004.1 GCA_903891165.1 uncultured Pseudomonadota bacterium | reverse complement strand
GTCGATGATCGCCCGGTTGATGCCCACCTTCGCCCAGTCAGGGTGCGTTTCCTGGGGATGAATGCCCAGAAACTTGATGGAGTAGCCCTTGAAGAAGTGCTCGTAGAGGGTGGGACCATACTGCCGGAGAACATAGTCCTCGAAGCTGTCGTTCCCGTAGTTTTTCATCCCGTTGATCGCCAGATCAATGCCGGATTTGGCGGCCAGCGGCAGGGGTAGCTGCACGAGGTTTTTGGGATGCAGCGGCCAGCGGTAATATTTACCCTGAAAATACACTTCCGAGCGGCGCGGGAAGGCCGTGGAATTGCCCAGGAGTACCCGGTCCAGATAGGCTTTGATATTGGGGTTTTCGGTGTGGAAGCGATGCGGCCCGATGTCGAAGACAAAGCCGTCGTACTCGTAGGAGCGCGCCAGACCGCCCACACGCTCGAAGCGCTCGATCACCACCACCTTCGCGCCCGCCTCCGAGAGCAGGTGTGCGGTTACCAGGCCGGCAACCCCGCCGCCCACCACGACAACCGGACCATCAAATACCGAAGGCTTGCTCACCGTGCACCCCAATCTTGACCTCCCATCATGCCCCGTCTGGGTGCAAAGCGGTAGGGAGCCTCCCTACCGTTTTGCGGATTCCCCGATCCCCCTCCCCAGGCCCGCCAAAAGGTGGTAGAACGCAAGGCCAAAGGAGTTCCCATGGACTACGGTCGTATCGCAGATCTGCTCGGAAATGAAGCGGAGTACCTGCTCCAGCACCGCTGCAACACCATCTCCCGCGACCGTCTGATGTTGCCTGGCCCCGACTTTGTGGACCGGGCTTTTGGTGCTTCCGACCGCAGTCCTAACGTTCTTCGCAGCCTCCAAAGCCTGTATGATACGGGTCGCCTGGGGGGCACGGGCTACCTGTCCATCCTGCCGGTCGATCAGGGCATCGAGCACTCCGCCGGTGCTAGCTTTGCCAAGAACCCCGACTATTTTGCACCGGAAAACATCGTAGAGCTGGCGATGGAGGGCGGCTGCTCCGGCGTCGCCAGTACCCTCGGCGTGCTCGGGGCGGTCAGCCGTCGCTACGCACATCGCATTCCCTTCATCCTGAAGATCAACCATAACGAGCTTCTGACCTACCCCAATCGTTTTGACCAGGTCATGTTCGCCTCGGTCAAACAGGCGCGGGACATGGGTGCGGTGGCCGTCGGCGCCACCATCTACTTCGGCTCGCAGGAGTCCACCCGGCAGATCGTGGATGTGTCGGCGGCTTTCCAGGCGGCGCACGAGCTGGGTCTGGCGACGATCTTGTGGTGTTACCTGCGGAATCCGGCCTTCAAGCAGGACAAAGACTACCACGTCTCCACCGATCTGGGCTCGCAGGCCAACCACCTGGGCGCCACGATTCAGGCGGACATCGTCAAGCAGAAGCTGCCCGAGAACAATGGCGGCTTCAACGCCCTGAACATGGAAGGTTCCTCCTACGGGAAGATCGACAAGCGTGTGTATACCCAGCTTACGACGGATCACCCCGTCGATCTGGTGCGCTACATGGTGGCCAACTCCTATATGGGCCGGGTGGGCCTGATCAATTCCGGCGGTGCCTCCGGCGGTGCCAACGATCTGGCCGAAGCGGTGCGTACCGCGGTCATCAACAAGCGCGGTGGCGGTATGGGGCTGATCTCCGGCCGCAAAGCCTTCCAAAAGCCGAGGGAGGAGGGTGTGGCGCTCTTGCACGCCATCCAGGATGTCTATCGCTGCGGTGAAGTCACCGTCGGTTAGTCGCCATGAAAGCCCGCTATTGGCTGATCCTGGGCCTTGCCGGGCACCTGTTTTTCCAGGCCGCCCCGGCATGGAAAGAGGTGGAGGGCAACCGGAGCGGGCGGGACTTCGCCTCCTACTACTATGCGCTGCAGGTGGCGACCGACGGCGGCGATCCCTACGATACCGAGGCCCTGGAAAAGCTGGCGAAGGAAGAGCGGACCCGGAAGATGGTCCACCCCTTCTTTTACCCGCCGCCTTTTTTGTTGGCGATGGGCTGGGCAAAGCCGCTTTCTCTGGTCACCGCCTACCGGCTGATGCTGCTGCTCAATGAGCTGCTGTTGGCGGGCTGTCTGTGGACGATGTACCGGGGTTTTTCCATCGGGCTGCCCTGGATCGCCCTGTTGTTATGCTTCTGGTCGCCTATTCCCGACAATGCCTGGATGGGACAGGCAAATCTCCTGGCGCTGCTGCCCACACTCGCCGGGCTGGCCATCGCCCGGCAGCGTCCGGTGGCGGGCGGGATCCTGGTTGGGATTGCGGGGATGCTGAAGATGAGCCCGGCTCTCTTCCTGCTGCACTTTGCGTTGCGACGGAACTGGCGCGCCGTGTTTGCGGGCATGGGGACGGCGGTGGCACTTTCTGTGCTCGCTCTGCCCCTGATAGGCTTGGACATTCAGCTCCATTTTTATCGGGACGTGCTCCCTGGCTTCAGTACGGGCGACTACAACGGGCTGAGTGTACCCATCACCCTGCCCGCCAACCACTCGCTGCCCGATCTTCTGAACCGGGCCTTTCCCTCCGGCGGAGATCAGCTCTCGGGCACTGCAAGGCTCCTGTCGCAGGCCACTCTGATTTTAGGGCTTGCGGGCTGGGCTTTCTGGTTTCGGCCTCGGGCGCCGGAGCCCCCCGAGCGGGAGGCGCTGGCCATCGGGGCGCTGTCG
>CAITDR010000003.1 GCA_903891165.1 uncultured Pseudomonadota bacterium | reverse complement strand
CTGATGATCGAGGCCACCGACTGCTGCGATACCAGCCCCCAGATCAGCCCGAAGCAGCCGGAAGTCTACTACGACGGCGTGGACCAGGACTGCGACGGCGCCAACGACTTCGACCAGGACGGCGACGGCGCCGAGCCGGAGACGGATCCCACCGTGGCCACCGCGGTCACCAACGCCTGCGAGCAGGCCACCTGGATTGTGGGCGGAGACTGCAACGATCAGGACACTGCGATCGGGCCCGAGGTGGAGGATCCCGCATACGACGGCATCGACAGCAATTGTGATGGAGACACCTACGAGTTTGACGCCGACCACGACGGCGCCACCAGTGATGTCTACGGCGGCTTTGACTGCGACGACGCGGCTGCGGATGTCTGTCCCGCCTGTGGCGAGATCTGGTATAACAGTATTGATAATAACTGTGACGGCGCCAACGATTTTGATGCCGACGGCGACGGCTACATTCCCGACGCCTGGCTCGCCGATCAGGCGCTGCTCTACCCCGACGCCCAGCTCCCCGGGGGCGACTGCAACGACGAGGATGCCGCCCAGAACCCCGCCGCGCCCGAGCTGACCTCCGACGCGGTGGACAGCGACTGTGACGGGGGAATCTCTACCTTCCGGGTGGTGGGTCTGCGGGAGAAGAGCTGGGTGCTGGAAAACCCGGTCTCCCTGCACTACGGTGCCATCGGAAGCCAACTATACTTGGCGATCAACTCCGACTACATCTATGTGCCCTTTGACGACGGCACCAGCGACGATGCCTACGACGGCACCACCGCCATCCTCTGGGATTTGAGCAATACCGTCGCCACAGTGGGCTCCACGGCCTATTCGATGATCCGCTGGGACTCCTCCGCCACGCCCACCAACCTGAGTGCAATTCCTGCGCATGACCTTGCGCCGGTCAATGGGCAGATTTACAATTTTTCGCTCACCAACCAGATCAACGGCGTCAACAACCTGCCCCGCCTCGCCGCCTACCGGACCGACGTGGGCAGCGCCGCACAGCGGCAGGTCAGCGCCCCCCGCAACCTCTACACCGACGCCGCCGTGGCGGTGGATGCCGACGACACCCTGCACGGTTTTGCCTGCAGCGACGTGGGTGACTACCTGGGCTACCTGGGTGTGAACAGCAACGGCGACTCCACCTACGACGAGCTGGAGGGCTACGCCTTCCCGGTCTGCGCCGCCGACACCTATGCCGGAAACCGGCTGGTGGCGGAGGAGAACGGCAGCCTGATCGAGTATGAATTTGTGGTCAGCAATGGCAGCCTTTCCCTCACGGAGACCGGTGATGTGTGGGTTTATAGCGCCTATGACCTGGATATTCCTGCTGGGCTCTCCGCCCGCAGCATCGTGATTGCGGATCGCTACTCCAGCTCAGTGATCATCCTCAACGAAGATGGCACCATCGACCGTACCGCAGAAGTCACTCCCATCCGTGTCGATCTGCGTGAGGACGTCAGCGGAAACCGGATCCTCGGCTACGTGACCCAGGCGGGTACCGCAGCGCTCTCCAAAAAAACCGCCTTTGGCTACCAGGAAGTCGAGATTACGCTCCCCACCGACTTCACCGCCAGAGACATCAGCGTGTGGCCCACCGCCGATGGTGTCTACGCCGCCGTGTTGGGCAGCTATTCCGACGGCACCTCGGACGTGGCCATCGGGCGGATCACACTCTGACCCAGGACGTGCAGGGTGGCGCTACTGCGCAGACCCTGGTCGTCCTCGGCGGTGATGGTGTAGACATTTGCGCCTGCAACCACGGGAACCTGGATGTTAAGCTGAGCGCGCCGCCGCTCGCCCGGCTCCCAGGCCAGCTTGTTGCCGTGGTACTCCACCAGCGGGGCGGCGCGGCTCCGATCGCGGGTCTCCGTTCCGGCCCAGACCAGAAGATGGTCGATTTGAACATCGTCTTTGGCTGAGACATTCAGGCGTAGCTGCCCCACCGGTGCGGTGAGCGGAAGGTGAGGCAGGAGCAGCTCCGGGGGGCTGTAGCTACGGGGGCTGCCGTCCACCGGCAGGGACAGGGGCACGACACGGCGGCCCTCCGCACTGTTCAGCAGCAGCTCCAGGACCAGTGGCTCGGCGCCCCGATCCTGAGACGTACGCAGGCCGATACGGAAAACTCCGGTTTGATTGCGGGGAAGATCCTGGGGGGTGGAGGCCTCCTCCAACAGCTCCAGCTTCGGATCTTCGGGAAAACCCAGAGAGGCCACCAGGCCGCTAAGTGTACTGCGCCCTCGGTTTTCCACGGTCAGCTCCAGCTCCGGGCGGGTCGCGCAGGGCAGGGGACAGGGGAGAAAGCGGGCGGTCACGCGAAGCTGGGCCGGGCTCTGGCCGTCCAGTCCCAGCGTCACAACGCGCAACTGCTCGGCCGGGCGTCCCTCCACCTCCAACCACACTTCCACGGGGTCACGACGGCTGCTGCCTGCCTCCGGACTCAGCTTCAGGCCCAGGGTCCGTTGTTCCTCCGCGCCCAGAAGCCCAAGGGGAAGCACCCGATCCTCCCAGGTGCCCTCCACCGAGCGGAAGCGCAAGGCAGCACGATGCAGAGCACCTCCACGGTTCTGTATTTTCCAATACAAGGTGCCTGGCCGCCCCCGGCTCAGGTGGTCGGGACCAGAAACATCGACGTCCACCTTCACCTTTTCGGGAATTTCCCCGCGCGTCCAGTCGAGGTGGTGGCGCTGGTAGGCGGCCTCCAACAGGCTGTCGGCCTCCGCCTGCAACAGTAGCAAACGCCCCAGCGTTGCGTCCAACAAATGGTCGCGCGTGCCGCCGATGGCCGCCTTCAGAAGCCCTGCCGCCACCTCCAGGGTGCCGTCGGTCCCCTCCATGCCCTCCTCCACCACCAAGGGGAGTGTCGGCGTTCCGGTTGGCAAACGTGCGCGCAAGCGCTCAGGATCGGCGTACCAGATATTGTCAGAAGTGAAGCGAACCTCGGTAAGTGCGAGGTCCGGCGCGAGGCCCACGTCGGCCACCCGGACGTCGCCATCGAGAAGATACTCGGCCACCGTCAACTTCAGCTTCAGCTCCGGCGCCAGGGTGTAGGTCTTCTGCACGGTCCCCTTGCCAAAAGAGGGCGTACCCACCAGGAGCGCCCGATCCAGATAGCGAAGGGCACCTGCGAGGATTTCTGACCCCGACGCAGTGGCACGGTCCATCAGAACCACAATGGGCATGGCGTAGCCGGGCCGATCAGGGTGGGCCATAATTTGACCCACCAGACCATTGACCGGCGCTCCCCCGCGCCCCGCCGTTCGGACGATCAGGCCCTCGTCCACAAAGGTGTCTACCGCTTTGGCGGACTGCATCAGCGAGCCACCGGTGTTGCCGCGCAGGTCAATCACCAGGCCATCCGCCAATAATCCCTGCTCGGCGAGGCTACCCAGACCTTCGCCCAGGTAGCGGTCGGTCTGCTCGGAAAAGTGGTCGATCTTCAGGACGCCAACCCCCTGCGGACCCGGACGGGCGCTCACGTTGGGGATGGTCAGCTCCTCGCGAATCAGGCGCAGCTCCAGCGTCTCGTTCCCACGTAAGAGGGTAAGAAGCACCTCTGTCTTTGCCTCTCCACGGATCCGGCGTGTGGCTTCAGAAGTGGTCATGCCCACGGTAGAGACCCCATCCACCCTCAAAAGCCGATCCCCCACCTGCACCCCACCGCGCATGGCCGGCCCGTCGGGAAAGAGACCCTTCACAACAAAATCGCCCGTCGTATCCGGCCCAATGGTAGCCCCCACCCCGGAGAGTGTTCCAGAGATACGCTCATCAAAACGCTCCAGGCCGGTGCCGGAGAGGATGATGGTGTGGCGATCCAAAGGTCGAACCAGCCCTTTCAGGATCTCCACCCGCAGATCGATCTCGGGGTCCAACGGCAGACCCGCCCCGGCGATGGCATCCTCCAACTGTGAGAGAACCTGGGGAAGCTGGCTTCCATCCTGGAGAAGAAGCTCTGTATGCCAGGTGTTACGACCGTCCCGCAACAGCATCCGCCCGGGGCTGTCCTCCACCAGAAGCCACTCGATGCGCTCCTCCAACTGCTGACCCACCCCCTGGAACATGGCGCCTGGATCCAGGCGTTCTTCCCAGAGGTAGTGGTTGCGGAGCACCTGGAGACCGCGCTCGTAGAGCGCCTGATCTCCGGCAAGGGCGACGGACAGCAGGAAAAACATGCACCCGTAGCCTATCCCGGCGGTTTGTTTGGGACCGTCAACGGCGGAACAAGGCGGGCAGAATTCGGGTTACAGGCGCCCGATGAAGCCGGAACAGCTCGCCGCGCTCCTGGAGCAGGTCTCCGAGGGCGCTATCACACCAGATGCCGCCTTTGAAGCGCTCTCTGTGCAATTGGAGAAGCCCTCCTATCCCTACGCCCAGCTCGATCTGGAGCGCCCGGCGCGTACCGGCACCCCGGAGGTGATCTACGGTGCGGGAAAGACCGCCACGCAAATTGCCGGTCTGCTGAAGGGAATCGCCAGCCGCGGACAGGTTGCACTGGCGACGCGGGTGACCCCGGACAAAGCCGAGGAAGTACAGAAATTGCTGCCCGATTTGCCGCTGCGGTGGCATGAGGTGCCGGGTATTTTAGAGGTGATAGGCCCCGTTCCGTCCGCAGTGGGCGACGTACTCGTCGTAAGTGCAGGTACATCCGACCTGCCCGTGGCCGAGGAGGCCATGGTGGTGCTCCGCGCCCTGGGCAACCGGGTGGAGCCGGTGGTGGATGTGGGAATTGCCGGTATTCATCGAATCTTAGGGCGGGTGGAGCGGCTGAGGACGGCAAGGGTGATTGTGGTGGTGGCGGGTATGGACGGGGCGCTGCCCGCCGTGGTCGCCGGGTTGGTGCGGGCGCCGGTGATCGCGGTGCCGACTTCGGTGGGCTACGGCGCGGCTTTTGGAGGTCTGGCGCCCCTTTTAACCATGCTCAATGCCTGTGCGCCGGGGGTGGGGGTGGTGAACATCGACAACGGTTTTGGCGCGGCGATGTTGGCTCACCGCATCAACCAGGGAGTTTGATTGGGCAAAATTCTGTTCATCGACCCCTTCGCCGGGGTGGCCGGCGACATGCTGGTGGCCGCCCTGCTCGATGCGGGGGTTCCCGCCGACTACCTGGAGGGAGAGCTGCGCAAATTGCCGCTCCAGCACTGGCGGATGCGGACTTTTAAAGCACAGCGCGGCGCTTTTGCAGCGCAGAGATTTGTGGTGGAGCCAGTGGGGGGGGAGGAGGAGGCGGCGGTCCCGCAAATCGCTGGCGCAGTGGGTGACAATCCAGGTTTGACATCCCCTCTGCATAGTGACTCACCACAGAGTCACGTCGCAGATTTCACGGTGCTCGGCGTCGTATCCTATGGTGCGCTGGCACACGCCCACACCCATGCGCACGATAGGGCACATACCCACGCGCATGGCGACGACCAACCCCATAGCCATAACGACGGACATACACATGGGCATAGCGACGCCCACCAGCACAGCCACCAGCACGAAGACGAGTGGCCGGGGCAACCCGACCGGCGATGGTCCCAGATCCGGGCGATGATCCAGGCCAGTCCGCTGGCCCCCCGCGTCCGCTCTCGGGCGCTGCGCGCCTTTGAAAAACTTGCAGAGGCCGAAGGAAAGGTCCACGGAATCCCTGCGGAGGAAGTGGCCTTTCACGAAGTCGGTGCCGTGGACAGCATTCTCGATATGGTCGGTGTTTGTGTATGTATGGAGTGGCTGGACATTGAGGAGCTGCGCTGTGGGCCGCTACCCATGGGCAGCGGCACCATCCGAAGCCAGCACGGGCTGATCCCGCTGCCCGCCCCCGCCACCTTAGAGCTTCTCAAGGATTTTCCAATATTTCCATCGTCTTTTCCCGGAGAGCATGTCACCCCCACCGGGGCGGCGCTGGTGGCGGCGCTGGCCCGGGCGGGAACGCTGCCCGCCATGCGGGTGGAGCGGATCGGCTACGGTGCGGGAACGCGGGATCCGCAGACGCACGCGAACGTGTTGCGGGTGCTGATAGGGGAGGGAGAAGCTGGATCTGCCGCCGAAGTGCTGGAGCTATCTGCGCAGGTGGACGACATGGCCGGGGAGGGGATCCCCGGTCTGATTGCGGGAATGTTGGCAGCGGGGGCCATCGACGCCTGGGCCAGCCCCATCCTGATGAAAAAGGGGCGTCCGGGCTACCTGATCGGCGCTTTGTGTCTGCCAGAGCTGCGGGTGGCCGTCGGCGACGCCCTGCTGCGACACTCGGGCAGTTTTGGGTACCGGTGGGAGCAACGGCAGAGAGAAGTGTTGGAACGTCGGCACGAAGCGGTCGAAACGCCCTGGGGTTCTGTGCGGATAAAGCTGGGCTATCGTGGTGGTACACTGTTGCACGCCGCGCCGGAGTATGAGGACTGTGCCGCGGTTGCGGCCGCTGCCGGGCTGCCCTGGGTGCGTGTTCATGCGGCAGCGTTGGCTGCCTGGGGAGTACGAGGATGATCGCGGTGATTTCGATGGTGTTTGCGGTGCAGTTGGACGCGGAGATGGTGCCCTGTCCCTTAGGGGAGGGGCAGGTCAAGGTCTACCATCGGATCTCCGAGAATGCGGTGGGCGGCTACGACTCCGATTTTGCCAACTATGGAAGCGGAGGACAGTGGAGGGAGTACGCCATTGCCACCTGTATGCCCACGCTGTTGACGCTGTACGGAAGTGATATGGCGCTGCCGGTGCCGGAGGGCAAAAAAGCGGCAGTGCAGGCGGCGTTAAGCCGCTCGGTGGCTGCGTTGCCCAACCGGGAGGATCCGCAGCTGTGGGAGCGCTACGGCATCGCTGCTGCCGTCTACGAGGCACTGGGAAAAGACGAGATGTTCCTGGGAAATCTGTGGATGCAGGCCAGCTGGACCGCAAGGGATGCGGCAGTGGGGATGTACAACGGGCTCTCCGGGCCGCAGACCGCCCGAAAGCTGTTAGACGGAGGACTTGAAGAGCTTAAGAAAAATCTGTCCGTCGCCGACCGGAAGAACGTGCTGTACAACCTGGCAAGGGTGGCGCAGAGGGGCGGATGGAGCAGCGAAAGAGACGGGTACCTCGCCAATTTTGAGGCGCTGGGGCTGGACAGCCGGGAGCAGACCGCGCTCAAACGGTTCCGGGAGCTTTCGCAGACTATCGAGCCTGAGCTTCAGGAAAAGGCGCTGGCCCAGTATCGGGCGGCCCTGCGGAAGGGGGAGCTGGGGGAGGAGGAGGGGAGGGTGCGCTACCTGTGTGCCGAGTTGGCGCGGCGATTGGGTCGCTTCCCCGAAGCAAAAATAGATTTTCAGGCGGTGGTCGCCGGAAAGGCTCCCGAAGAACTCAAGGAACTCTCCCGCTTCTTCCTGGGGCTGGGCCGATGAGCCAGTGGATTTTTGTGAGGCACGGGCAGAGTGTGGCCAACGCCGAGGGCTGGCTCTCCGGCTGGGAAGATGTTCCCTTGACAAGTCAAGGGATAGAGGAGGCCCGCCTTGCTCAAAAGGAGCTGGAAGGCGAAATTTTTAACCGAGTGTTGTGCTCGGACTTGCAGAGAGCCCGGCACACCGCCGCGCTGATCCTGGAAGGTCGGCCTCCGGTGCCCGTGCACATCCTGCCGGAGCTGCGCGAGCGGAGGATGGGCATTTTGGTGGGGGAATCCCTTGCAAAACTCCGGGAAGACGGACGATGGGCACAAAGCCTCGCCCCCTGGGAAGCCCACCCTGAAGAGGGAGAAAGCCACGCCAGCACCCTGACAAGGGTGGTCGCCTGCTTCCGACACTGGGACATCGGCGGCCGCACCCTGGTGGTGGGCCACGGCGGCTGGATGCGCGATCTTCTGTTGAGGCTGGAAGGGGTGCCGCGGGAGGAGATCGGTTTTCGTCCCCCGACAAAAAATGCACATCCGCAGCGGCGGGAGATTTTGGGGTGGGAGGGGGTGGTCTGAGGGGGGCGTTGCTGTCCTGATCGGAGAATGTTAGGCTTCGTCCTATGCAGTCGCTACGCCTCTGGAATGTGCGCTCCTTCGATGACACCGGCGAAATTGCGCTGAAGAAGCTCACGATCCTGGTGGGAAAGAATGCTTCGGGAAAGAGTACGCTGGCGCGGTGGTTTCCGCTGCTGCGGCAGAGTGTGACGTCCCCCTCGGCGTCGCCCTTGCTCTGGTATGTGGAAGGGGGGGCGGTGGATTTTGGGAAGGTGACGGATGTGGTGCGGCGGGGGCAGAAGGAGCTGGGGTTTGGGTTTCGGGTGGAGAATGCGGGGGAGCTGATTCCGGAGGCCGGGGGG
>CAITDR010000002.1 GCA_903891165.1 uncultured Pseudomonadota bacterium | reverse complement strand
CCCGTACTGCAATGTCGTGCTGGTCGGGTCGGGCCATGGGATCGATGTGGACCACCAGATAGCGCACGCCCACCGACTGCCCGGCAGCGCTGACCTCGGCGCGGAGCTGGTCGGGGGGGAGGTCCTTGTTGCGGAGCGCGGCCCGCCACACGGCCATACTCGCCTTGTTGTTAGGGAAGTTCAGGGTTCCGGCCAGGGCTTTTTCGTGGATACTCTGCTCGTAGAGGTAGGCCCGCCCACCCACGATGGGAAAGTTCATCACCGCTCCTTCGGGCGCGTCGCGTAGGGCCAGAAGTGGCGCTTTTTCCTCGATTTCAGTGTGATCGGGCTTGCCCGCCATCGGCGAGAGCCAGCGCACCTCGCCCAGGAAGGCCAGTGCAAAGAGGGGAGCAAGCCAGCTCTCCCGACGATGCCCGCCGATTCCCTTGGATGCAAGTACGGCAAGAGCCAACACGGAGAGCTGGGAGAGCCGCCACAGCAGCGAGAGGGAGGAGAAGGCGGGCAGCTTTTCCAGCAGCAGGTAGGGCAGCGGGATGGCCCGGCGTCCGGCCAGGATCACCGGCTCCCCGAAGCGGGCCAGCACCGGCCCCATGGCCAGAATCATGCCAACAAGCATGACCATCAGCCAGATCCCTCCCCCCTTCCGCCGCTTGGGAGAGGCCAGGCCCAACAGCGACGCAACGATCGCCGCCCAGCCCAGATAGGTACAGTGGATATACTCTTCTCCATAGCGGGACAGCTCCCGGAAGTCGGGCGAGCGGTAGTCTCCTCCCACAAAAAAGCCCACCGGATCGGCCGGACCGATGCTACGCCGCACCGAATTCAGCTCTTTGGCGGCTTTGATCCCCACCAGGTTGCCCTCGGTGGTGCTGGCCCACAGCGAAATCCCTGCCACCGGCGCCGCCAGGATCATGCCCAGGGTCAGGGAGAGGAGGATGCGCTTTGTCACCCCTTTTTCCCCCGCGATCATCGCATCTGCTGCCAACATCAGGGCCAGCAGCCCCACGCAGAGACCCGCATACCACTGGCCGATGGCGCAGAGCCCCACAAGCACCGCCGCCGCTCCCAGGCTTCCGGCACCGCTGCGGATCCGCCACAGTGCCCAGGCCGCCGCCGCCAGCCAGCCCATGCCCACCGCCTCGCTGGCACCGTTGTGGATATGCGAGAGCATCAGCGGCGCCGAGCCATAGACCACCGAGCCCACCCAGGCCGCGCGGGAAGATCCACTCACCTCCCGGCACAGTCCATAGGCGGCCACCCCGGCAAAAGTCTGGTGCATCAGCACCAGGATCGACCAGGCCAGCGGCAGGGTTCCCACGGCGATCAGCGGCACCATCAGCACCGCATTGAGGGGGTCGGCCACCCAGAGCAGCCCGCCGTCGGGGTAGTTGAGCAGACCGTCCGCATGGAGGGGCAGCTCTCCCCGAGAAACCCGCCCGTAAAAATACCAGAAGGACCAGAGGCTGTCCCACAGATCGGTGCGCTCCGCGCCCGGGACCAGCGTGGCCGGCCGCAGCACCGTGGGCCAGGTCCAATAGGCCGCCAGGGCCAGCTGCACGGCCCCCACCTTCGCCCAGGCTTTCCAATCCAGCTTCATGCGAGGCAGTATAGCCTGTGGCCGTCGTCGGGACCGGAGCCGGCGGGAGGGTCCCTTTCCCTACCCGCGGGCCCGGCAGCCTCGCTCTCAATACGGGGAAGGCCGCCCCCCCTTTCGGATTTCTCGCCATTTTCTGTCCCCGCTCTGTCTTCTTTGTCTGGGACCTGGACTTTTCGGCATTTTCGGATAGAAGCGACATCCTTTTTCGGAGCATCCATGTCTATCATTGCCCTGTCTGTCCTCCTCGCCCTCACCGGCTGCGGCGACAAGAAGCCTGCAAACTCCACCTCCGCCGCCAGCGAGAGCCTGATCACCGCGGAGACCAACATCCCCAAGGACGAGAACAGCCGCTCCTTCGCCGAGCGCCTCCTGAAGCACGACGCTCAGAACTTCAAGCCCACCGATAACAACACCGGTGCGAGCTTCCTCTACAACAGCGTCAGCTTCAAGCCCAACAACAACTTCCAGGCTGATGCGACCATGGTTGCGCAGGGGGAAGAGATCAAGTGTGTGGAGCGCGGCACCTGGGAGATGGAGCCTGCCGAGAGCGCCTCGACGGCCACGATGATGTGGCGCGTCAACTACACCAACTGCCCCGGCCGCCCCGCCGAGAACGTCCTGCGCCTGAAAGTGACCATTGAGAAGGGCCAGTACGAGATCTCCTTCCGATAGTCTTGACAGGTCAAGACCGGCTTCGGTCGAGATAAAAAACCACACCTTCGGGTGTGGTTTTTCGTCTGTGCAAGCTGACCCTGGTCCAGAGAACGAGACCGGGAACGCCGCTCCCGGCCCCTTCCAGAAAATCAGTCTGGACGATCCAGCTTCTTCATCGCCATCTGGACGTACTTCTTGATGTTGGGGATCTCGGGATCCAGGCGGAAGGCGGCCTGAAGATCCTGCACCGCCTGACGGTAGGTCTTGCGGTAGTAGTGCGAGATCCCCCGGCGACAGCGTGCCATGGCATGAGAGCCATCCAGCTCCAGCGCGTGGTCGTAGAATTCGATGGCCCGCTTGTACTCCTTCCGGTTGAAGTACAGGTTGCCCATGGCAAAATGGGGCTCGGCCTTCTTGGGCTCCAGATCTTCGGCCCGCTGGAAGTCACTCATGGCGCTGGAGTAGTCCCCCAGGTCCAGGTGGCTGTGTCCACGGTTGATGTAGGCGTCCGCCCGATCCGGGTCCATCTCCAGCGCGTCGCTGAGCAGCTGGATGGCCTTGTGGAGATCCCCACGTTCATGCGCCAGCTTCGCCTCGACCAGCAGTGCCTTGATCTGCGCCGCATCGACAGGCGGTGGCCCGGCGATGGGTTGGGGGACCACCTCCGGTGTCTCCTCGTCGTCATCGTCGGTCAGCTCGGGGACCTTGATGTCGCTATGGGAGCTGGGTTCCAGGCTGACCTTCAGCGTTCCATCGTCACTACGATCCTGATCGCCACCCTCGCCGGTGATGATCACCTCCTCAGAGGCGGAGGCCGACGGGCTGCGGGGCTGGGAGATCCGGGAGGTACGTGCCGTGATGGCCACACCGCCACCCTCCCGGGGGACCGCTATCCGGGCCGGGCTGGCCTCGGAGTCGGGCAGCACATCGCGCTCCCCCACCCGGAAGGAGACCTGACGGTTCACCGGGTTCACAACCTGAGGTTCTTCATCCAGATCCTCCGGGCTGATGGTCACCAGCGCCGCTCCAGAGACCCGCGGAGCCTTCAGCATCTCCCCGCCGAAGTCATCTCCGTCCCGCACGCTCTCCACCGGCGGGTTGGTCGGGGCATCCTGGTCGGGATCCCGCGGCAGCACCAGGTCGTCCGAGACGGCCAGGGCGCTGAGCAGAGACATCGACGGCATCCCCACACTGGTGGGCTCGTCTCCCGAAGAAAAACCGACCATCGGTGCCGGACCCAGCGGCGAGACGTCGTCGGCAAGCTCCAGCTCGGGGAAGGACGGGTGTCCCACTGCGGGGGCCGGCAACCGCGGCACCTCTTCGGTCGCGTTTGAACCTGCGCCCGAGCCCAGGACGTCCTCCAGCTCCGCGGTCATGGACAGGCCACTGTCCTGGAGCGGGGCGATAAAGCCGACGGGTGCATCTGCCGTGAGATCGTCGATGGGGGGCAGCGCACGCACCTCGGCCAGCACCCGCGGCGCCGGTGCGATCGGCGCGACCTGATCGGGGTTTGTCGCCTCCGTATCGTCGGCCGCCAGGGGGGCGTCCACGCCCGGGCCACTTGCCCCGCCCGCGGCGGCATTCTCCGAACCGGGGGCGCTTACGGCAGCGTGCCGCTCGGTCGCCTGGCGAATCAACAGCGCCGCAGCGGCCTCCGCCTCCGCCGCCTGGCGATCGGCTTCCCGGGCAGCGGCGGCCTCCTGCTGCTGCCGCTGGGCCGCAGCTTCGGCCGCTTGACGCTCGGTCTCGCGCGCCGCTTCTGCCGCTTGACGCTCGGTCTCCCGAGCCGCCGCAGCGGCCTCTGCCGCTTCCCGCTGGGCCTGCCGCGCCGCAGCAGCTTCCTCGACCACCTGCCGCAGCCGAACATCGGCTTCCGCCGCCTGACGGGTCGCCGAATTACGGGCGTCCTCGGCAGCCTGTTCGGCATAGCGCAGGCGCTCTTCGGCCGCCTCCAGCCGACGCTGGGCCTCTTCCTGAGTGCTGGCGCCATCGGCAAGTCGGGCTTCCAAGGCCGCAAATTGAACGCTGGTATCGGCACTATGGGCCGCAGCCTCGGTCCAGAATCGCTCCAGCTCCGCCCGCAGGCGCTCCTCGGCAGCCTGGGCCTGGGCCTGGATCTGCGCACAGCGCTGCAGCGCCTCGGCGGCTTTGCCTCCCGCTTCTTCCGCCGCCAACTGCGCGTATTCACGTTCTTGGCGCTCGGCATCCAGCTTGGCAGTCAGCTCGCGCTCCCGACGCTGCGCCCGCTCGTTGCTCTCCCGAAGCAGGCGATCGCCCACTTCGCGCGCCGCACGTTCTCCGGCCTCGCGTGCCACCTGCTCCATCCACACCATCACGCTGGGGTCCCCCCCCACACCCGGTGTAGACTCCGGCGCCGCGACACCACCCGCCATCGCTCCATAGAGGGACAGCCGCAGCAGCTTCAGGCGCCCATCCACCATTGCGCCCACCTGGGGCAGCGAGGCGGCATAGGGGTCTACCTGCAGCTCGCACAGAGACTTCAGGCGAGAGAAAGGCAGGTGTGCTGCCGCAAGTTGGGTAAGGGCCACCTGCCCTGCCTGGATGGTACCAAGCAGTCGGCGGGCCGCATCCAGGCTTTCAAGTTCCGACACGGGCGCCTCCAGGGTCGAGCGTTAGTCTTTGCTGCCGATGGAGCCCATCTGCTGGTTGAGGCCGGCAATGCTGGCCATCCACTCTTCCTTGATCTTCCGCATCCGCGCAACATTCTCTTCGAGGCTGCGGATCTTGCCCTTCAGCTCGTTGTTCTCCCGGCGCAGCACCTCTCCTTCCTCTTCCAACTTCCGGGCCTGGCTGCGCAGACGATCCCCTTCCCCTTCGGCTTCCCGGAGCTCGGCCTGGCGCGCCACCAGCGCCCCGCGGGCCTCGTCGCGGGCCGCACTGGCGCGGGCATGTTCCTGACGTTGTTCCTCGGCCTTGCCCTTGAGAGCTTCCAGCTCGGCGTTCAGCGTGTTCAGCTCAGGGCCCATGGTGTCCTGGATCTGACGATGCCGGGTGATCTCCAGCTCAGTGGCCACAATCTGCCGGGTAGCCTGCTCGGAAGCCTTCATCGCGGCTGCCAGTTCCTGGATTCGAGCTTCCAGGATGGAGGCCAGCTCGGAAGAGATCTCGTTGAGACGGGATGAGGTATCGGTGACCATCAGCACTCCAAAGGACAGAAGCACATTCGTATCACTTTCAGGGACGACCGCAAGCGCTCCGACAAAGCTCTTCCTTAGCGCCCGACTCCCTGGACCAGGAGGCGCCGCAGCCGGGCACGCAGGCCGGCGGGGGGCGAGCCCTCCATACAGGGGCGGTCGCCACGCGCCAGGGCCTCCAGAAAGGGGCGCAGCTGGGCGTCGCCACCCAGGTAGCCATCTGCAAGGTAGGAAGCCAGTACTTCCTCGGCGGGAGGCTGCCCGTCTGGCGCCCAGATGCCGATGGCGCGGATGGGTCCGAGGTCGGTCTTGAGGATCCGGCACAGCTGCAGCTGGGCCTGGGGTCGGTAGCGGGACAGGCAGAGCAGCGCAAGATCCGGCCGCAAACGCCGGGCAGCCTTGAGCGGTTCCTCTCCCAGTGCCGGAATCATCACGTCGTAGTCTGGGCTTAGCAGCGCCACGGTGCGCAGCCGCTCCCGAAGATCATCCTGGATCAACAACAGCCGCAGCGGGGGCACGCTACTGCGTCAGATCAGCAAGAATGCTATCCAGGCCAATCTCCAGGTTATCCTTTGCGACTCCAATGGCATCCACATAGCCATCGCCATCCACCACAAAGGTCATCGGCATCGCCTTGACCCCATAGCGACCGGCCACAATTCCGTAGCGATCATGCAGCAGCGGCACATCCAGCTTGGCGGAGGCGACGGCGTTGGAGAGGGTCGCAATATCGATCTCGTCCGCGACGATGATGATAAAACGTACCCCTTTGTTCTGGTATTTTTTCTGGAGACGGCTGAGCATCTGCCACTGAGCGCTGGCCTTTCCGTCGGAGAAGGTGACCACCACAGCACGCGCCGGAAAACCAGGCGAAACGCCCGTGTAATCAGAAAGCGCGACGCTGCCCCGCGCGACCTGGCGCAGCGCGACATCTTCGTTCACAGCCGGCAGGGAAAAGAGCAGCGCCGAATCCCCCACTTTTAACGAGGGAGCCGGAGCAGTCTGGGCGAAGACGGAAGAAGCGGCGAGGCTGAGGGTAAGGAGCAACCACATGCGGAAGAGGTTAATCCGTTCCCATGGCCCTGCCACAGCTACCTGCTGCCCTGATGCCGCTGTTCTGGGCCTGCCGGAATGCGGGGGGGCGTGCACTCCTGGTCGGGGGCTCCGTACGCGATGCGCTCCTGGGTTTATTGGGGAAGGACCTGGATATCGAGGTGCATGGGCTGGAGCTGGGAAAGCTGCTCCGGCTGCTACACCCGCTGGGTCCGGTCAACGAGGTGGGCCGTAGTTTTGGTGTTCTGAAGCTGCGAATGGGTGGTGGAGAGCTGGACGTGAGCGTGCCACGCCGGGATCGGCAGGGCAGCAGTGGCCACCGGGGCATCGAGGCCACCGCCGACCCCTTCCTGGGCACCACCGAGGCGGCCCGTCGTCGTGACCTGACCATCAATGCCATCGCCTGGGATCCTCTGGAACAGGAGTTTATCGACCCTTTTGGAGGAAGAGGCGATCTGGAAGCGCGCCTCTTGCGTGCGGTGGATCCGCACAGTTTTGGCGAGGATCCGCTGCGCGCCCTGCGCGTGGCCCAATTTGCAGGGCGCTTCGGCTTTGCTGTGGATCCAAGCCTGGAAGACCTGTGTCGCCGGATGCCCCTAACCGATCTTCCCGCGGAGCGGATCCACGGGGAGGTGGACAAGCTGCTGTTGAAGTCAGTACACCCTTCCGACGGCTGGAACCTGGCTTTTCGCACGGGGATGTGGGAAAAAGTTCTGCCGGAGTGGGGCGCCTGCCCGCCGCTGTTGGATGCCCGCGCGGCACAGAGCCGCAGTCTGGCGGTACCACGTCGTCGTGCGCTGATGTACGCTGCCGCCTGTGGCCTCTGCACTCTTGACGAGTCAACCAAAATTCTGGACCGTCTCCGACTGTTTCGCTGGGAAGGCTACCGGTTGAGGGAGCAGGTGCTCTTTCTGGTAGCCGAGCGGGAGACCGATTTTTCAACGGATGCTGCGTTGCGATGGGCGGCCGATCGAGGAGACCTGGAGCTGTTGAGCCTCCTGCGTGCCGATGCCGGCCTTCGTGACCGCGCCGAGGGGCTGGGGGTGTTGGCTGGCCCCCTGCCTCCGCTCCTTCAAGGCCGGGATCTGATTGCCCTGGGTATGGCGCCGGGGGACCAGATGGGGCTGTTGTTGGACCAGATCCGCCACCACCACCGCGAGGGGCTGCTGCACAGCCGCGAGGAGGCGCTGGTCTGGTTGAAGCAGCAGCTTCCTTGATCGTTTCTGGCCCCCTGCCGCACCTGGGGAAGTCTGCCACATCTTGAGACAGGCCAGCCGCGGCTGTGGGTGCTATCAGGATCGGAATGCTTCTCTCCCTCTTTCTTCTGGCCCTTGCCGATATTCCCCCTGCGCCGGCCCCCGCTCCGGCCCCTCGTCCGGCGCCCGCTCCGGCCGCCGCGGCCACGCCGCCGGAGAATGGCCTGCGCCTGCCGACGGTCACCGAGTCCAAGATGGCAAATGGGCTGGTTTTTTCGGCCGACCTCCGCGAGGAGTACCTCGCAGGGTCCGCCATCCTGGTGGAGCTTGCTGTCCGCAATACCGGAACGGCGGCGCAGACTTTTCCGGATCTGAGTGCGCGGCCCTTTCTGGTCCATTTTCGGATGACGACGCCCAAGGGCGCCCGGCAGGACCGCTTCAACACCCCTCCAGAGCAGGATCCGGGTACTACCTGGACGATTGCGCCGGGCGCCAGCAGGCGGGTATTGTTGGAAGTGCCGCTGTCCACCGGCTTCGACCCCGGCGCTTGGACCTTGGGGGTGGAGGTGCAGGACGGCAAGGGGGCGGTGCTGACGGCGATCGCTGCCAAGAGTGTTCGTCTTTCGGTGCCATCGCCCAAAGCGGGTCGTTTTACCTGGGATCCTACCCTGAGCAGCGGCGTAGGTGCGGCGATGGCCTGGCTGCACGGTGGCAGCGGCGGCTACGATCTCTACCTGAGCAGCTTCGAGGCCAAACGTCCGAGCCGGGTGCTGAGCCACAGCTATCTGGGCCGCTTGAAAAATTTGGTAGACCCTCATCTTTCGCGTACCCGTGCCACCGATACCAACAGCCGCTATGTGTATTGGCAGCAGGGGAACGGCGTCAGCTACGTTCGTCTGGACGGGAATTCCGTTCGCAATAGTTCTACCTTTTCCCTACCCTATCCGCGCTTCAGCCTGTTGGGAGAAGGGGTGACCGGCAATGACGGCGCCCTGTTGGTGCCGCTCTGGGTGCCGGCCCCCTCCGGCGAGGGTGGCTCGGTGAAGGTGCTGGAGCTGGATCCCCGCGCGCCCAGTGGTCTGCGGCAGGTGGTGGACCTGCCGGCGCTGCCCTCCAAGGTGGCGACCAGCCTGGATGCTGCGGGGAACCTACTTTTTGCGATGGCTCACCCCGGCGGTCTGGATCTGTACCGGGTGGATCCCACCTGGGACAGCGGCCTTCCCGCGCGCGGCAGCCGGGTCCTGAAGGGGGCGGAGCAGCCGGTGGCCTGGCTGGGCTGGGACGTGCTACCCGATCAGGGCGAAAAAGCAGGTGGATTGACTCTTTGTGCGCTGTTGATCGGCAGTGGCGAGGGGGGGCCGACCTACCGCTACCTCAACGCGGAGCTGGGGGGCAAGCTGGTGCGGGATTCGGGCGTACTCCCCTGGCTTATGCCCGGGACCGTGCTCGACGTGCTGCCACGTGGCCTCGATCCCTTCCGCGCCCTGGTGCGCGACGGGGATGGCGCGCTCTGGTATGGGCTACAGGGCGGTGCTCCTGCCAAACTCAGCGGCAAGGCCGCTGGGGTGCTCTTCACCGACAGCGAGGGCACCAAGCTGCGGGTGATCGGGCCGGGGCTGTACAGCGACAGCCTCCTCGGCCTCTGAACTCACTGAATGAGGCTTCATTCAGTCCAAAACATCCGCCTACTCCCTGCTCATATAGCCCATCGCCTCCAGGGCGGACTGTAGCTCGGGATCCATCCCCGCCACCCCCGCCTCGGCGGGTACCGGCACCACGGCCCAGGTCAGCTCCACATCCCGGCCGTCCACCCGCAGCTTGGCCAGGGGCTCGCCGCTGCCGTCGGCAGGCTTGGGGTCCAGCGGCTGCCCGGCGGCGCCCTGTACCGTCATCTGGAGCAGGGCCCCATTGGTGGCCTCCAGAGGATCTCCCTTGGGAAGGACATAGATCTCGCGCTGCTGACCCTTGGTGCCATCAAAGCGCATTCGGACGGTCGTGGCATCTTTTTGTTCAACCGTGGCCTCGGACTTCAAAAGTGGGTCGTCGCCCACCCAGGCGGTGACGATGCCGGCAGGCACGCTGAGATCGACGGTGGTGGTGCCTCCTTTTTTGTTAGGCGTGACCCGCCAGGCCAGCACCACCTGTCGTCCCAGCCCCTCGGTCATCGCAGCCCGCATCGGCACCGGGTCCCGTTCGGCACGTAGGTTCTGCTTCTCGTCCGGGTCCGTTTTCAGGTCGTAATACCACTCTTTTCCGCGCCGCGAATAATATTTTTCGCCGCCACGCTCTGCTCCCCAGCTCTCCTCTCCATACAGGGGCCGCCCAAAACCACGGGCACGGTGGTCAAAGCGGGGATCCCCCTCCCCCCGGGCCAGCGCCGCCAGCGAAAATCCGTCCAGACCGTCGGTGGGGTAGCCCAGCAATTCCAGCACGGTCGGCGTCACATCCAGCAGCGAGGCGGGGGCGTCCACCCGGCGCCCGGTCAGACCCGGTGCCCAGATCATCAGTGGCACACGCAGCAGCTCGTCGTACAGGGTGTGGCCGTGCTCCAGGTCGCCATGATCGAAGAATTCTTCGCCATGATCGGCAAAAAAGACCACGATGGCATTGGGACCGGCCTCCTTCAGGATTGGTGCGAGCTGGTCGTCGATGTAGTGCAGGTTCTGGTCGTAGCGGTCTTTGAGATATTGTTTCAGCTCCGCACGTTTGCCGCCGGAAATTCCCAGCAAGGTCGGACGCAGGAAGCCTTCTGGCAGATAGTCGGGGCGGGGTGGCGCGTAGAGACCCTGGTAGGACCAGGGTTCTTTGTAGGGCAGGTGCATGTCCATGTAGTGCACCATCACCAAGCTGTCCTGGTCGCGGTGCCTTCGCAGAAAATCAAGGGCGCGCCGGGAAGAAACCTCGGCGAGGGGCCAGTTCACACAGCCATGCTCCCCCCAGCCTGCGGTCATGTCGAAGTTGGAGGACAGATACACATTGCCCACAAAAGCGCCGGTGGCCCACCCGCGGGCCGAGAGCCGCTCGGGCAGGGTCTTGGCACTGAACCAGGCTTCGGGCTGCCGCCCGGACAGCACCGCCCGCGAGGAGGGCAGGGTCCAGGGCGCTACGGTGCGTGCATCCTCAAAAATCACTGCGTCGCGGGCGCGGGTGGTGAGCTGGGGAGCGGCATCGCGGTTGTAGCCGTAGACCGCGAGGTGGTCCCGACGCAGGGTATCCACAAAAACGAGGATCACCTTGCGAGGATCAGCTTTGGGGCTGTAGATGACCGGCTGGGCCAGCTGCACATGGTCGCGGGTGGGATCGTCGCTCTGGCTGCGCAATTCCAGCTTGACCTTCTTGCCCGCCCAACGCGATAGATTCACCTTCCAGACTGAAAACTGGTCCAGCTTCGCGCCGTGGGAGGCGACCTTTTCGCCATCCACCCACAGCTCTACCGTGGCGCCATCTGAACCTCGCCCGTCGTCCACTTCCGGGGGAAGGATGCCCACTTCCGTGGCAAAAGTCGCATTTTCGGGCAGCTCCAGCTCCCAGGTGATGGTCGCCGGAGCGGGCAGGTAGAGGCCAGCGCGGGTGCGATCGTGAACCTGGAAAGACTGGCGGACAAAGGTGTTTTTGTCGAGGCCGGAGGCCTGTAGGTGCAGGCTCTTCTCCCGTTGTAGCGCACGCGGGTAAGCCACCGTAAAATCACCGGGCCGAGGTGCAGGGGCATTGGCCCGGATCCGCACGGTAATGGCGTCTGCCGTGGCGAACCAGGTGCCCGCGCGATCCTGATCAACAGGCTCGTCGCTGTAGCTGAAGGTGGTGTCGTCCCGCCGCAGCCGCATATTGTCCGGCGCCGCAAAAAAGAACAGCGCGCGGGTGCGGATGGGCGAGGGCGCCTCGTAGCTGCGCACGCCGGACTGCACCCCGACGAGCCGAAAGGGCCCGACAACGGGAATTTCGGTAATGTCAGCTACAGAATCACCCGGAGGAAGCTCCAGGCTGGTCGGCTCCAGACTTGCCAGAGAAACCTGCGCAAGGGCCGTCAACAGTGTGCAGAGAAACAGCATGCCGTCACGGCTATCCCGTGTGACACGGGGATTCCAGGCGGGGGGAGATCGGCGCGCAGCCCCGGCGACGGTCTCCACATCGTCAGCCGACGAGGTCGTCCGTCGCCCGCCGCTGCTGGACCATCGTGTAGATCACCATCACCACCAGGATCCCCCCCAATACCGCCGAAGATCCCATGGTCCCAAGATCAAGTCCGCCCTTCTCTTGAGATTTGGTGAGCACATCCCCGAACTGTGCGCCGAAGGGGCGGGTGAGCACAAAGGCGGCCCAGAACAAAAACACGCGGGAAAGTGAAGTTGTGTAGTAGGCCGCAATAACGGTAGCCAACAGCCCCGCGATCAAGAGCGCACCTCCCGCAAAACCCAGCCCCGAGCTGTCCGCCAGAAAATCGCCCAGGGCGGTACCCAGGGTGTTGGAGACCAGAATGGTGGTCCAGTAGAGGAATTCGACACGAGAGCTGCGAATTTCGTCCACGTTCAGCGACTCACCGGTGGAGCGCCAATAGAGAAAAATGGCGCCAAGAAGGCTGAGCAGAATCGCAGATCCAGCGGGATAGCCCAGCTCCCAGGTGCGGTCCATCATGTCGGAGATAGTGGTGCCGCTGGTGCTGGTCGCCACAATCACCAGCCAATAAAGCGGTGGAATGTAGCTCTTTGAGCGTATCTGCAATACGACTGAAACCAAAAAGCCGGCAAACAAGAGGACTGAGCTGACCACGTAGCCGATGTTCAGGGTCATGGAGAACATATCCCCTGCGGTTTCCCCCAGGGTGGTGGCGGCAATCTTCATGATCCAGAACGACAGAGTGATCTTGGGGAGCTTGTTCATGGCGAATCCGTTCGGAGAAAGCGCTGACAGAACGAACCGAACCGGGGCGTGAAGTCGCCCAGGGTGCCTGTCTCGCCAAAAGCCACACCGAAGCAGATATCATGGGGGGGATCTCGGCTAACCTACGCCGACATCTCGCTGCGCTCCCACAATGCCAAGACCGGGGGCCATAGCTCCCCAAAGCCGCCTTTAGCGCTTCCGACGCCGCAGGGCGGCAAGCCCCGCAAAGCCCAGCAGACCGGAGATTCCCCAGGCTGGAGCCGTGGAGCAACCGCCAGCTTCCACCACATCCACGGTGATCTTGGCGCCCTTGGTGCCCGCAGGCCCGCCGACGTTCATCACCACGGTGTAGGTGCCCGCCTTGGGGAATTCGAAGTCCGGCGACCAGGCGCCGACCGTATCCCCAGCGCCATCTCCGTTCAGATCCAGGAGCTTGGCAGGATCGACCGTGGCTCCTTCGTAGACTTCCCAGTAGATGGTGTCCACACAGCCGTACACACCCATGTCGGTGTGGTTGATGCTGCGCCAGCGCAGACCATCCACCTCTTCCAACTGGAAGAAGCCGGATGCACCCTCTACCCAGGCCGGCTCCGAGCAGGCGGTGACCATGGCGAATTTCGAGTCGGAGTAGTTGAATTCTCCGCAGGCCTCAGTCTCGGCGACAAAAGCTGTGGTCACTGTGAACTGACCATCGGTGGTGTAGCTGTGGGCGGGCTCCAGCTCGGTGCTGGACTCGCCATCGCCGAACTTCCAGGCGGCAGAGGTGACGGTGACATCGTCGCCTTTCACCAGCTTGAAGGCTACATCCAGCGGCGTAGAGCCGGAGATTGCGTCGCCGTAGTTCGAAGTGAAGGAGATCGATGGGCCATAGAGGGCGTTGATCCCCGCAATATCGTCGTCGTTGATGTCGTTCTGGCTGAGGTCGCAGGGACCGACCGACCAGTACATGGTGGCTTCACGGAAGTCGGCGTTGTCGCAAGCCTGCCCCTGCTCGCAGGAGTGGCCCATTCCCAACATATGCCCGATTTCGTGGGTTGCAACACCTTGAATCGAAACCTCTCCAGAACATGCCCCGGAGCCGATGTCCTCGGTGGTACCGTAGTCCACATCGTCGTTGAAGATGATGTCCGAGCCATAGACCCCATAGTAGGTGCGCCCGTTAGCCACCTTCACGATGTCGCCCGAGGGGATGGTGTAGGTGACGCCCAAGACACCTGTGCCTGCCTCATCGTTGGGATCGTTCCAGTAGAAGCCGACGATCCCATCAAAGCCGTCGCGACGGCCCAGCTCCTTGCGCTGCCGGTATTTGGCCACCGGCCCGTCAATCACGTAGGAGGCACACTCGGCCACCATCCAGGCTTCCCAGGAGGATTTAATCACCTCCAGGTCGTAGCCTTCGGGCAACGATTCTTCAACTTCATCGTCCATATACCACTGGATGGGAAATTCTTCCCATGCGGTACCGGTATGGGTCCAGGCGAAGGCAGAAGTAATAAAGAGCAACATCATCAGCGCACCCCAGGCGCAAGGCGGTTGATCTGGCGCAGCCGCTCAGGGCTGATGCCGGGAATGGGCTTTCCATCCCAGCCATTTTGAAGGCGCTGCTCGACCGGGGCGCCCAGCTTTTCCATGGAGATCCGATCCACCGGAGCGGGATGTGGGATAAAGCGGGCGTCAAATTCACGCTCATAGGAGACCGTGAAGCGCACCGGCATCTCGCTGCCATCCACCGGGTTCTGCCGGATGGAGTACTTCCCCTGGAACATGCCCACCGGGGTCCAGCCCTGGCCGTTGTAGACCGAGGACAGGAAGAGGAAGACCGCTTCCCCATCGGAAAAGCGCGCCGCAGAAGCTACATCGGCCATCAGCCCCATGTAGTCACCGCCGGGAGAATCCACCGCGATCACCTCGCCGGCGACCACCTGCCCCTTCCAAACCCGCTCCACCTGCACCAGGGCCCGAGTCACCACGTGACCGGCCGGGTTCAGCATTACCCACTGCGAAATCACCGTTCCGCGCACGATAGCATCGGCGCCGTCGGTCATTTGATCCACGCTCAGCTCGGCAAGCACCGTCGCGGAAGCGGTAGGAATACCCACAGGAAGATCGAAGAGCGAACCCAGGCCCGCTCCCGACGTCAGCACCAGGGACAGCAGCAGCGACCGGGTGATCACCCGACCGGACCAGCCGCTCAGAAAAGGAGAGTACACGCAGACCTCCGGGGTCGGTAGACAGACGAGGCAGCGTAGCCGTACGGCAGTACATCCGTCAAGTCAGGGGGCACCGCTTGAGGAGAGATTTCCTTCTTCCACCCTTTTTTCGTGGGGCAATTTGGCCAGTGGCCGGAGAAGCCAGCGGAGGGCCGGCGCGGCCTCAACCCCCGGGCGGCGGCGGTGTGGGGCGTTGCCGAAACGATGGCAGGAGCGCCGCGGCCTCCTCCTCCAGCCCGATCCGCAGTTCTTGCGCCTGAATGGACTGCACGGTCAGGCTGAGCAGCGGGCCGGCCTGAGCCGCCTCCAGCTTTCCTGCACGCACCAGCGCCCGCAGCGCCCGGACCCGGCGGCGCGGAGGATAACCTCCCCAGGGATCAACCTCGGGAATGGCTGGGACCACCGCGGAGGGTTGCCCGAACTGATCCATCAGCTCTTGCGCCAAGGCCACCATGGAGGGGTCCGCACGCAGATCCGTTCGTTTCCCTCCCTCCACGAAGCTATGCTCAAGTTGTTCCGCCTCTTTTCGTTGGGCGTCGCTCAACACCACCCCCGCCCGACGTGCCCAGCCCTCCTCCACCAGGGCCGCCCGCTGGGCTCCCTGCAGCAGCTTCAAGAGTGCTGCCTTCTCCGCCGGACCCAGCTGTTTTTCAGGAGGAAGCTGCTGAAGGATGGCCATCATGTCGTTTGCCGAACGTCCCGGCCTCCGCGCGATCTCCCCCTTCTCGATCCAGGCTTCGGCGTCCGGCGCCCCTACCTGAAACCAGAATAAGGTGGCGGTCAAGACGATTCCTCCTCGGATCAGCGCCTTCACCCTCCCTCCTCAGGCTCGGGGCTGTCCTCGGGAGGTAGGGGGGTGCCGGGATCGGGCCAGCTGGGCCGCTCTCCATCCACGATCCGCTGCATGTCCTCGGGAAGGGGAGCCACCACCTTCAAAATCTGCCCACTCACCGGATGTGGCATGGCGATGGAGCGCGCGTGCAAGCACTGCCGGGGAAAGCCCACCGCCTGCCGCACCATCTCGGTGGCGCCCTGCTCCATATACTCCAGAAAAACCTCGTCGGGCTGCCCATAGATCTTGTCGCCGACGATGGGAAAACCCAGGCTCTCCAAGTGCACCCGGATCTGGTGGGTACGCCCGGTGACCGGGCGGCAGTGGACCAGGCTGATGTCGCCGATCCGCGCCTCTACGTTCACGCGGGTGCGGGCATCGTCGCCATCCTCGGTGACGGATCGCCGTAATTCCAGCTTTCGTATAGGCTTCTGGCCGATTTTTCCTTCGGCCACGGTCTCTTCCCAAGGCGGGGAACCCCATACCAAGGCAAGATAGCTCTTGGACACCTGTCGGGTCTGAAAACAGTCCTTCACATGCCGGTTTGCGATGGTGGTCTTGGTGAGGACCAGCGCGCCGGAGGTATCCCGATCCAGCCGGTGACCCAGATCGGGCTGGATACCCGGCCGGGCCTCGCGCACCAGGCCGATCACGCCATATTCCCAGCGTTGGCCCGAGGGATGGGTCAAAAGGCCGGGGGGCTTGTTGAGCACCAGGATGTGCTCGTCTTCGTAGAGCACCGGCGGCAGCGGCGGGGCGGCATGGCTGGGGGCGATGCCGGGGATGTAGACGCGCAACACTTCGCCCGGCCGCAGGATGCTGGAGGCTTTTAGCGGGCGAAGCTCGGACTCCACCTCGCCCGATGCGATGGCCCGGCTGATCGCGGAGCGCGACCAGGTAGAAAAGCGCAGCGATAAAAATACGTCCAGCCGCCGACCAATCGAGTTTTCGGGCACAAAAACCCGGCGAAAAAGGCGTGGCGTGTTAGCGGGATCAGGCATGGATCTGGGACGTATCGTGGCGCTGACCTGGCTGCTGGTGGCCCTGGGGATCAGCATCTTGGTGGGGCCCGAGCTGGGCTGGCGGGGCTGGCTTTGGCTGGGGACGCACAACCTGCTGTGTCTTGTCGGCGCCAGTCACGAGCTCTGGCGCAAGCGCAAAGGCATAGGTCCCAAAAAAGAGAACGGACAAATCAGCGCTTCGTGACGACGCGGCGCGTGTGCTCGATATTCACGACCTCAAATTGGTCCAGCTCGTCCTCGTCCACCGTGCCGCCCTGCAGGTAGCCACTGGCCTGCAAGAGCTGCTTGAAGTTGCCTTTCTCCTCTCCCGGGGCCACTTCGCGTGGGGTCTCCCGCTTCAGCGCGGCGTTGGCATTCCGAAGCTGCGATGCCAGCGAGGCAGCAATACACTCATTCCATACCATCTTCGCCTCTCCCCTCAGGGAGGCGTGCGCATGTGCATCCAGACGGTACAGCCAGCCTGCTTCGGGCGCCACACAAGATGCGGTGCGCGGCCCTTTCTCCACCAGGGTATTGATTCCAAATTGATCGCCCGCTTTTAGCGTTGCGAGCAACTCTGCCTTCTGACCACGGACATGCCGAAGCACGGCGATCTTCCCTTCCGCGATCAGGTAGGCCGCCGCCCCCTGCTCCCCTTCCAGAAAGACGATCTGCCCCTCCTCCACCGGCTCGGCCACAAAAGAAGCGGCAATGGTGGCCACCACTTCGGGGGAGGTCTGCCGCAGGCCGGGATAGCGCATCAGCAGTGGCTCCAGCGGCGGACAGGCGCCCTTGGGCCCGCCCGGAACCAGACTTTTCCACAGGCGCACCAGGGCTGAGGGCTCCGAGCGCACCGGTGCAGCCTGATCCCCATCGGCCACCTGCGCGATCTTCTGATCGGTGTTGCGGATACGCCGCACCAGGGCCAGAAGGGCTTGATCCAGCAGGCTTTCGTACAGGCCGTTCCGCTGCTGCCGCAGACCGGCCAGCCCCTTGATCGACAGGCAGAGCACCGAGGCGGTCTTCCGCGCCACCAGCCGGGCAGAGCGGGTGCTACCCCCAAAAAAAGCAGATGCTTCACCGATAAGTTCACCGGGAAGCACCCGCCCCACCTCCAGGCCGTCCACCATGGCCGACAGCTCTCCGGAGGCAACAATGGCCAGCTCCTCTACCGGCTCCCCCTGCTCCCACAGCATCTCTCCTGGGTTAACCAGGATCTGCGTCCACAAGGGAAGAGAGCTACGAATCTCCGCGTGGGTGACTCGACGCAGGAACGGCAAGAAGAGGAGTTCATCGATCAGTGCGGCCATCTGTAATCATAACCGATGGCCGCCCGCTTGACGCCTTCAGTTCCAGTTGGCGGCGGCCTGCGTTGCATCCAGCGCCGGATCGGTGGCGTCCTGGATGTCAAAGCCCGAGCGCCAGCCGGTGAAGTCCATGTTGCCCTTGCAGGTGGAGGTGATCTTCAGCTCGCAGTCGCCGCCGCTGCACTCCACTTCGTCGCCCCGGTTGCGGGCGCTCTCGCCGTCGGCATTGACCAGGTAGCTGGAGGCGGGAATATCGCCGCCCAGACCGATTTGGTCCTGGGCCGTCCGCGACCACTCATCCGACTCCACGTAGTTGACGGAGCTGGTGCCCTTGGACTCTACGAGCCCGGTCAGGTCATTGCCCTTGACGCTGAGCGTGAAGGTGGTGGTGGAGGAGGAGTCGCTGGTGCTCCGGTAGCTGTAGTCGTCAAAAGACGCCTTGGTGGTCCCCTTCCCGCCGGTCTCCCAGCTGAATACCCAGCTGGAACCATCTTTTACACCGGGGTAGATCTGACCGCCGAGGATCAGGTTGGCTTCGCTGCCCACCTGCTCGATGGAGGCCATCACCACGTAGGGCGTCCCTTCGTAGGTCTCTTCGACTTCCAGGCCTACACCGCCGGTATCCTGGATATCTCCTTCCGCAACATCGTACTCCTTGAAGTTCTCGTCGATGTTGTCTTCGCAGGTCTCAGCTTCCGTGTCCACCGGGATGGCAAAGGCCCAGACACCCTGAATCCCGCTGTCGCCACAGCCCATCAGGAAGAGAGGGGCGAGGAGGAAAATAGACTTGTTCATGCTTGTACTCCAGATCTGGCGCGGCTAATCGATCTGCAATCCTCTGTCAAGGACGATCGACTTTCGTCTCCCTTGCAAGCGGTAGAAAGGCCGAAGTGTAAGCACGGGAACGTCTACCCCAGCCTTCTCTTCCACACGGTTGACGCCTGCCCCGGAAAGGGTTCTTCTTCTGCCGTGCGCCTGAACCCCCTCCTCCAGCAGCTCCCGACCTACCCCACCGTGGTCCTGGATCGCCTCCGCGACCAGCTCCGCGCCGAAGGTAAGCCGGTCTACGATTTTGGGACCGGTGACCCCACCGAGCCCACGCCCGCCTTCATCCGCGAGGCTTTTCTGGCTTCGGTGCCGGAGAACTGTCGCTACCCTACCGTGCGGGGCGATGTGTCGGTGCGCGAGGCCTTTGCCGCCTATGTGCAGCGCCGTTTTGGGCTGAGCCTGGACCCGGAGCGACAGATCCTGCCCACCTCGGGTTCCAAGGAGCTGATCTTTCACCTGCCCCTGTTGGTGATCGACCCCGCCGCCCCCGACCGTACCATCGTTTTTCCGGATCCGGGCTACTCGGTCTACTACCGGGGAGCCGTCCTTTGTGGCGCAGAACCCTATGCGCAGCGCCTGTCTGGCGACTTCAAACAGCGGGTGTGGGAGCTGCCAGAAGAGGTCCTTCGTCGCACCCGGCTTGTGTGGATCAACAGCCCGCACAACCCGTCGGGAGCGGTCCTGAGTCGCGACGATCTGCAGCGCACCTACGAGGTCTGCCGTCGCTACGATATTCTGTTGGCATCCGACGAATGTTATGCGGATGTCTGGTTTGATAAGCCTCCCCCCTCGATCCTGGAGATCGCGACCGAAGGGGTCCTGGCGATTTTTTCGCTCTCCAAGCGCTCGGGGATGACCGGCTATCGCACGGGGATGGTGGCTGGCGACGCGACGCTGATGGCCAAACTGCACCAGCTCCGCACCAATCCCGGCCTTGCTCCCCAGGATTTTGTGAATGCCGCGGCGACGGCTGCGTGGTCGGACGATACCCATGCGGATACTCGTCGGCACATCTTCGCACGGAAGCGCGAGATCCTGATGGCCTTTTTGGAGGAGGCCGGCATCGAAGTGGTGGGCTCGGAGGCCGGTTTTTATCTTTGGCTGCGGGTGCCACCCGGAAAGGGGACCGGGGCGGAGTGGGCGCAAGAGCTTCTTTCGGTGGGTATCCTCTCCAACCCCGGCGCCGCTTTTGCTGTGACCGATGCTGCCGATAACTATATACGTCTGGCGCTGGTTCCCGACGAGGCAGGGTGTAAGGCAGCGGTGGATGCGTGGCGACGCCACCAGCGCTAAGCGATGTCCTGGTGATCGGTGCCGGCTTCGGGGGGCTGGCCGCCGCCCTGAGCCTCGCGGAGCGCGGGGCCAAGGTGACCCTTCTGGAAGCATTGACCTATCCCGGAGGTTGTGCCAGCACTTTTACGAAAAAGGGCTGGTCCTTTGAGACCGGAGCCACGCTCTTTTCCGGCTTTGGGGAAGGGCAGCTCATGGCGGGCTGGATTCGGCGGCATAGCTTGGATGTTCGGGTGGATGTCCTGGACCCGATGATCGACTTTCGCAGCGCGTCTTTCCGGGTGGCCGTGCCGCCCCAGCGTGAGGGGCTGATCGCCGCTTTCTGCGCGCTCCCCGGTGCACCGGCGGACAAAATCCGCGCCTTCTTTGCGGAACAGCAGCGGGTGGCGGATGCACTCTGGGCACTGTTTGACGATCCCTCGCTGCTGCCACCCTTCACCGCCTCCTCGCTGTGGCGGCATGGTCTCCGAATTCCCAGCTATCTTCCTATTCTCCCCTGGATCGGACGCCCGTTGATTGCGGTGTTGGCCCGACATGGTCTGGAGTCCTGGAGCCCGCTGCGTGGCTACCTGGATGCGCTGTGCCAGATCACGGTGCAGGCGAGCATTACCGAGGCAGAAGCTCCTTTTGCACTCGCAGCGACCGACTACTGCTTCCGGGGCACCGCCCATGTCCACGGGGGTATCGGCAAGCTGGCAACGGCGCTGGCGGGTGCCATCGAAAAGCTTGGCGGCAACGTACATTTTGCCTGCAGGGCCTCGGCGCTTCGGCAGGAGGGCGGGCAGTGGGTGGTGGAGGCCCGCGGCCGTACCTTTGCGGCTCCGGTCGTCATCGCGAACCTGTTGCCACAGGGGCTGAAGAGCCTGATCGGCGCCGGGACACCCGCCTTGGACCAGCGCGCCCTCCAGGTGGAGGAGGGCTGGGGGGCAGTGATGTGGTATCTTGGGCTACAGAAAGATGCAGATCTGCCCCAAAACGCGCTGCACATCGAGGTGGTAGGCGATCCCGACCGGCCCCTGGTGGAGGGCAACCACCTCTTCTGCTCGCTCTCCGGCGGGGACGAGGATCGGGGACCGGGCCGCACCGCCACGGTGAGCAGCCATGTGTCCATCGCGACGCTCCGCCGCTTGCCTGCCGCAGAACAGGGACCATTTGTTGGGGCTATCCAAGCAAAAATGCTGGAGAACCTTGCGGTCTTTGCGCCCGAAGTCCACAGGGCGATCATCGCCCAATTTCCCGCCAGCCCGCGCACCTGGGAGCGTTTTACGCGTCGGGCCCACGGCTGTGTGGGCGGGATCCCGCGGAGGGCGGGCCTGCACAACTATCAGAATTTTCTGCCTTCTCCGGTACTTCCTGGCCTGTGGATGGTGGGTGACTCCGGCTTTCCCGGGCAGAGTACCCTCGGCGTGGCCCTGGGCGGTCTCCGGGTGGCAGCCTCCATCTCTTGACCTGTACAGAGTTGCATTTTCTGCACAGGTGCATATAAGGGTGGCAGAGGTGCAGCAATGGAAGCAGCCGAACCAGAGATCGAGGTCATCCCGGATATCACCGAGCCACGTTTGTGGCGGAAGAACGGGTGGATCGCCAAGGTGGTCAAGAACGAAGAAGACGATGGCTGGGCGGTAGAGATGACCCGTGTGGGCGACGCCGAGCCCGCCCTCGTCGGCCCCTGGACCATGGGGCGGGACAAGAAGAACCCCAAGCCCCTGGACATCCACGCATTCAACACCCTGGTGAAGACGGTGCGCGACGTGATGCAGCGCCACGAAAACCACCTGTACAACCAGTTGCACAAGACCCTCTCCTACACGCGGGCCGATGGCCAGCGCATCCGGGCCAACCTGGACATCCAGCCGGACGAGGATGATCCCTATGCGGTGCTGACCTGTATGATCGAAACCACCGAGGAACTTCTGAAAAAAGATAGGGTTCCGCCTGGCTTTCGGCTGACGGCCGAGACGGTAGAGAAGTTTCTCGCCTGAGGGCGGCGAAGGGGGAGGAAGATGAGGATTCTCAAAGCTTTTCTGGCTGTGGCCGCGCTGATGTTGCTGCTGGATATCGCCTGGATCGCCCTGGTGGCCGCACCGCTCTACGATCAGGCCCTGGGAGCACTCAAAGCCACCGAGGTAAACGGGCTTGCTGCAGGCATTTTTTACCTGTTCTACGTCAGCTGCACCGTGATCCACGGCGTCCTGCCCGCCAAGGACTGGAAGGATGCACTTCGGCGCGGGGCAGGCATGGGACTCGTGGCCTACGGTACCTGGGATCTGACCAACTGGGCGGTGCTCCAGGGTTTTCAGGGGTGGATTGTGCCGATCGACATGGCCTGGGGCACCTTCCTGACCGGTACCTGCGCCGCCGTGGGGCGTCTGGCAGCAGGACCGCCGCCCTGAGCACTATGGGCACTTTTTGTAGCGGCGCTTACAGCCCACCACGCGCAATTCCACCGCCACCACCCCGGCCTCCAGCATGTCCAGCCGCCGGGCAGCCCCGCGAGCAAGGTCGATGATCCGACCTTTTGCGTAGGGACCGCGGTCGTTGATCACCACCCGCACCCAGGCCCCGGTGTCTGGGCGGCTGACGCGCACCACCGTTCCGAAGGGCAGGGTCGGGTGTGCGGAGGTGTGCCGCGCCGGTCGGAAGGGCTCGCCGCTGGCGGTCGGACGTCCAGCCAGCTCGCGGCCGTACCAGGAGGCGGAGCCGGTCTGATAGACGGCGGGGAGGCAGGCGACGAGGAAAAGCAGGAGCATCGACTCTTCTTATCCGGGCTTCCGTCGGGCGGGCAACCGGCCGCAAAAACCAGAGGCCCTGCCGCACCGGCTCAGTCCAAAGCAGCGTACACCCTCCGTTTTGCCAGCTCAGAGGCCGCCATGTAGCCCAAGCTGATGACCAGCAACGGCACCAGCAGCCCCCAGGGCAGGGCCACCAGCCCGAAGGGCTGACCCACCGGGGTGTAGATG
>CAITDR010000001.1 GCA_903891165.1 uncultured Pseudomonadota bacterium | reverse complement strand
GTGCCGGGGATCTTCTCGTGCATGGGCGCGTCGCCGAACACAATAAGAAATGGTTTACTCTGGGCGTCGGGAGGGACTGCCGGTAGCTCCACCCGCCGGTTCATCCACCAGGCGTAGACGCCGTAGCTTTCGGGGGCGTCGCCACCGCCGCCCTCTCCATAGAGCGCCTTCAGGGTTCCTTCCAAGGTAAAACCCTGGGCAAAGTCTGTGATCTGAAGGGGCCAGCGGTCGCAGCCCGCATCCCCGATGGCCGCAAAGGAGATCTCCAGGGCGGGCTGGTACTGGGAGAGGGTCTGGTAGAGCAGCGGCAGCCGATCAAAAATCTCGGCGGGCCACGAGGCCATCGATCCGGTGACATCCACGGCGACCATCAGCGGAAATGGCGAGTCCGAGCTGATTTTTTTGGCCGGGTTGGTCATCTGCTCGTTGGGGCCCCCCGTGCCTCCATAGCTGCGCGGCCCAGCCTCTTCCGCTTTTTTGGCAGCTTCGGCGCGGATCGCGAGGGTTTTGCCGTCGAATTTGTAGGTGCCGGGCTTGGCCCAGTCGTCGGTGTCGTCGCCCCAAGAGTACATTCAGGCTCCGTTGCTGCTCATGTACCATCCTCGATACTGCAAGCCCACCTACCTTCCCCATTCAATACCCCACCACCGCCCCCACCTCCATCCGCTCCCCCATCGCCGGAGGCCGCGCCTCCACAAAAGTAAGCCCCTCAGCCCGCCGCCAGATCAGGGAAGGATCCTCCAGCGGAACCATAAAATGGACGGACCAGGCCAGAAGGTTGCCATCCCCGTCCACCTTCTCCACCACCACCTCCGCCGCTTTTGTAGAATAACGTTCTCCCACCACAAAAGGATCAGCCCGAAACAGCCGCTCAAAACGATAGCGGAAGGCCCCCTCGGGGCATTCCACCCACAAGGTCTTCGCATCCGGGCGGCTCAGCACCAGCGGGCTCATGGCCGGGCCCACCAGCAGCATACTCGCCGGGCTGGGCCGATGCTCCAGCTGCCGGATCAGCGGGATGTCGATGGTGGACATCTCGTGGCCACTTAGAAAAATGATGTGTTGACCTGTCAAGGCTTCGTCGTCACCGACAGTATCCACGGTTGCGACGGTGGTGGCCATCATCTTGGGCAGGAAGTAGCCGGAAAGGACCAAGATCAGTGCGGAAACAGTCAGGTGCAGTATCCCCAACGGCCACCGCAATTTACTCGCGCTCAGCAGTATCGGCGCCAGCGCTCCGGCCACCCCCAGCCCCGCCAGGCCCACCACCCGATTCATCGGAAAAACCGCAGTGGCGGGCAGCAGGCAGGCCATCGAGATCAAGATACCCTGCAGGCTACTTTTTTCCGGACGACGCAGATACCAGAGCAGGCCAAAAACCATCGTCAGAAGTAGTGTTCCGAAGGGCAGAGAAAACCACCGGGGCAGCAATACCCAGCCGTCCACCGGCAGGTTCAGCCAGGTGGCGGCGGCCAGCGCTCCCAGGTTCTCGGGCAGGTGCGACAGGTAGGGCAGGGGATCCCGCGTGGGGTCCAGATAGACCCCGGTCCCGTGCATCCCAAAGCCCATTCCTTTCCAGATACAAAGCCAGGTTAGGGTGGGAACCAGGATGGGTACCCAGCGTCGTAGCCTCCCGACGCTGCCCTCTCCTATCTCCAGACAGGCCAGTAGCGGCAGCACCGCCACCCCGGCCTCCGCGGAGCCCAGGCACATAGCCACCCACAAACCGGTCCACAATGCTGGAACAAGGCTGTTTTTGGGAGCGCGGATCGCGGATAGATGCGCCGCTCCGGCCAGCGCCCCAAAAGTCATCGCCAGCAGCGCATTTCTGTTGGCCACCCATACAGCGGGCATGACATGGCTTTCATCGAGCGCGTACAGCAGAAAGGCCAGCCGGAAGGTCGGCCCATCTCCCAGCCAACGCTTCAAAAAATGACCCCCGGCGACCAGTGCGGCCGCAAACCAGAGCAGGCTGTGGATGTGGTGAAGCCGAGGATCAGTACCGAGAATCCACCAGTCAAAGCAGTGGGTCAGCGCCGCGAGAGGGCGGAAGAAGGCCCCGCTGATGTCGGTCTGGGTCCACCAGGGCATCACGCCATCCGCACGCAGTTGTGCCTGAAGTGCAGAATCATTGGGGAAGAAGGCGAAGAGATCCAGCACCGGACCCCGCATTGCTGGCAGCACCCGCCCGGCGGGATCCAACTGCGCCCGCTGGAACCAGTCATCGGCCAGGATCCCGGCAAAAATAGAGGGAGACAGCAACAAGAGTGGAGTCAGAAGACTCATCAGCAGGAAGCGGGGATGGTTCAAGAAACGCATTCGCAGTTCTATCCTCCCACCACTAAAATCTCCGCCCCATCTTTAAGGTAAAGCTCCACTCCGGCAAGCCCGGCCAGAGTCCCAGGTCCTCCTCCAGCACTGCGGCCACGGTGGGCTTCCCCTCCACAGGTCTTCGGGAACCCTGACCCGGGCCAGCACCGGCGCGGGGCTCCGGAAAATGGCCACACCGCGGGTGACGCAAATTTTACTTGCCCAACGGGGCCGCCATGGTCTACCATACGGCCAACCCGGAGCCGCCATGTTTCTGTTTCTCGCCCTCGCCTGTGATCCTGCCGAGCTGAAGCTTGGGGATTCCAACTCCCTTTCTACCGATGACTCTGCCGTCACCACCGACGACAGCGGCGGCAACCCCGATGATAGCGGCGGTGGTAACCCGGACGACAGCGGCGAGCCCCTGCCCACCGACGAAGGGGACTACAGCGGCGCCCTTTCCATCGTCCTGGAGAACGACTGGCAGCCTGCCACCTGCGACGGAGAACTCAGCTTTTCGATCGACGCCAGCGGCAACCTCGCCGGGACGGCTTCCTGCTTTATGACCGACTGGCAGCAGGAGTGGTCGGGTGATCTGGTCGGCGCGGACGCGGATGGGAGCTTGGAGGCCACCTGGAGCATTCCCTGGGGTTGGAACGGGGAAGTTCTGGATGTACCCGTGACCGGCGACGTGGCCAGTGGGGTGGCCACCCTGGTCTTTGAGTACGATATGGGCCGGATGGGAATGATGACCGGCGGCGGCACCGCAGAACGTCAGTAAATAGCTGGCTTTCTGAAGATCCGAAGAAGCCCAAAACAAAGCCCTCTGCAAGCAGAGGGCTTTGTTAGGTTTTGTCCTGATGGACGCTTGGAGGCCGTACATCGGCCCCCGAGCTGCTCAGAGCGAGCCGACGTAGGCCCAGACATCGGCGATGTCCTGATCGGCGAGGCTCTCACCAAAAGCGGGCATGTCTCCATCGCCATTGATGATGTAGTCCAGCATCTCCTCGTCCTCGCCCTCGGCGAAGGCGGCGACCAGGCTGGGGCCGGAGCCTCCGGTGGCGTCGGCTCCATGGCAGCCGGTGCAATTGGTGCTGTAGACGGTCTCTCCGGCGGTGGTGTCGCCGGTCAGGGCCAGAATCGTGGTGATACGGTCGTCTTTGGCGCCACCTGCGCAGGCAGCCAAAAGGAAGAAAAAGGGAAGAAATTTCATGGTGCGTCTCCGTGAATGGACCCGTCGTTGGATCGCGGCCTACTATGGCTGATCCACGCCGCATTGTCAACGCTATGTCATCGCCGTTTTGCCGACGCCGTTCCCCCGCGGGGGGCCATCCTTGGGAAGGAGGATGTCTGCCCCCCGTCCGCTCGCTGTTTTTCTGCGTGGACTTGACCTGTCAAGTTTTCAGGGCCGGTTGGGCGATTACATTGCCGCTCGCCACGCGAAAGGTGGCCTTCGAGAGCCTTGCCAGCAGAAGGAAGAAGAGGTACAAAATAGCGAACGGGAGCAGATAGATGTCTGAAATGATCAAGCTGAAAGCACGGGATGGACGGGAGTTTCAGGCCGCCTTGGCGCTGCCGCCGGGCCAGGCACGCAGTGGTGCAGTGATCCTGCTGCAGGAGTGGTGGGGTCTGAATGCCCACATCCAGGATCTGGTGGATCGGATGGCGGCGGCCGGTTTTGTGACGCTTGCGCCTGATCTCTACAAGGGCGAAGTGGCGACGGATGCCGACACCGCCGGCAAGCTGATGCAGGCCCTCTCCTGGCCCGAGGCGGCTCAGACCATTGGTGGAGCCCTCGATTTTCTCAAGGTACATCCCCGAGGAAATGGAAAAGTGGGCATCACCGGCTTCTGCATGGGCGGGGCAGGCGCACTCTACTGTGCGGCAAACCTGCCCGGTCTATCGGCAGCGGTGGCTTTTTACGGCATTCCTCCTGCCAACTATGTGGATTGGACCAAGGCGGAAACCCCGCCGATCCAGGCGCACTTCTCCAGTCGGGATCAGTGGGCGAAGGCGGAAAGTGCAGCCGCCATCCGGGATACCTTGGTTGCTCGCGGCCGGACGATGGAGCTTCACGTCTACGATGCCGAGCACGCTTTTGTGAACAATACCCGCCCGGAAGTCTACAGTCCGGAAAACGCGACGCTGGCCTGGGGCCGGACCGTCGCCTTCTTCCAGCGCTACCTGGCTTCCTGAGCCTTACGAAGCCAAATTTCCAAGCCTTTTGCGGCCTGAGCGCGCACTTTGTTCTGAAGTGCGCTGCTCCAGCCTGCCACCCATCCGGCGGGGCCCAGGGCCTGCCGGCTCCAGGCCCAGAAGTCAAAAGAATCGCGATGGCGGAAGATTTTTCCGTCCTTGAACTCAAAGTCGGCGTCGATGCGAGTGTGGACTTTTCGGCCGGTGGCGGAGAAGGTGTACCAAGCCTCCCAGTGGGCCTTGCCCTTACTCTCATCCGCCTGTACGGCCGAAAATTCCACCTTCAGGTCGGCGGCCCGGCTGCAGAGCATCTTCCACATCTCGCCGGGTTCCGACCCTTTGAGGCCCGGAAAAACCGGGTCCGAGAACTCGGCATCCAGATGGTAGCAGGCGGCCATCGCCGCACCATCCCGACGTTGAAAGGCTTCGTAGAAAGTCTGGATCAGGGCTTCATTTCTGGACATCCGCCCATTTATTCGATCTATCGCCAGCCGTCCACGATCACTTCCGGGCGATCCAGGGGGGCCAGGAAAGCGACGCCCCACTCGGCGGCGTGGTAGCCGCTGCGCTCCACCGCGGGCAGCTCGGGCGCCTGTACGCGCGCACAGCCCTCGGTGACCAGGAACCAGGCGCGGAGCAGATGTTCGGGTTCGGGCTGGATATTCAGGCGGGAGAGGTCGTCGAGCTGTGGGTAGACGGTCATCCAGCGGGCCTTTGGAAAGCCGCCGTCCCAGGCTTCCGAAAAGTCGGCGATCTCGTTGGGGAGAAAGCCCATGTCGGCCATCGCGTCCTCAATAGTAGCCTGGGCTACATTTCCGCGCACACACCAGCCCGCGTCACGCTGGAAGCGCTGAGGAGGAAAAGCCAGCTCGTAGAAGAGGAAGTCGCGCTCGCCCGCATCGGTGTCCAACAGCCCATCGGGCCAGGCGGTGACCCGCCAGCCTTCCACGGGGTAGGCCGGGTCGGCGGCGGTGATCTTCCGCCAGGCGGGGATCTGCACCTGGATCTCGGTGGGGGAGGGGGGGTAGAGGTAGACGTTGGGCTTGTCCACAAAAATCGTTTCTTCCAACTCGACGGTGATGTCGGCTGAGCAGGTCTCCGGGCCGGTGACTTCGGCCGCGGTGCAGCCAGAGTAGTCACCGGCGATCACTTCGACCCCGTAGGTGCCGACGGGGACTTCCGCTTCGAAAAAATTGCCGTCGGGAACCGGGCTTGCAACCTCGTCCCCCCACCAGCCGCTGCCCCCGGTGTCGCCCCCGCTGCAGGCGGTCTCGCCGTCCAGCACCGCCAGCACCGACACACTGGCCTCGTCGGTCACCCCTGCAGGCCGCACAATGGTGCCGCAAAGGTTACTTTCTTCTTTGGTGGGCTCGTTGGTGGGGCAGGCGAGAAGGAGTGTGAGCAGCATGGTTGATCTCCGGTGGAGAGATCTTAGCTGATTGTGGGCGGGGGTGGGGTGTGACATCTGGATCAGGGAGGGGACGGCGGCGGGGCCCGCCCCATGTTAGACCCCCCCGCGTGATCAAGTACCTCGGCTCCAAAAGAGTGCTGCTTCCTGCCATCGTTCAGGCTGTCCAGAGTCTGGATGGCATCCGCACGGTGGTGGATCTCTTTTCGGGAACCAGCCGAGTGGGACATGCGCTGAAAGCTGCTGGCTATCAGGTTTTTTCTAACGATCACAATGCCTATGCGGCCACGTTGGCGCGCTGCTACATCCAGACCGACGACAACCGGGCTGCCGAAGCCGAGCGGATCCTGACGGAGCTGCGCGCTCTGCCCGGAAAAGCCGGCTATTTTACAGATACTTTTTGTGTCCAGGCCCGCTTCTTTCAGCCCCGGAACGGCGAGAAGATCGACGCGATCCGGGACGAGATCTCCCGGTTGTCCCTGGATCCCGAGCTGGAGGCGGTGATCCTGGTCTCGCTGATGGAGGCCGCCGACCGGGTTGACAGCACCACCGGGCTGCAGATGGCCTACCTGAAGCAGTGGTCCCCGCGCTCGCACAAGGAGCTGGAGCTGCGTCTTCCACAGCTTCTTCCTCGTTCTTCTCATGGGCCGGGCCAGGCGCATCAGCGGGAGGCCCTGGAAGCCGCGCAGCAGTTGGAGGGGGACCTGATCTATATCGATCCTCCCTACAATCAACACAAATATCTGGGCAACTACCACATCTGGGAGAGCCTGATACGCTGGGACCGGCCCGAGGTCTACGGCATCGCACGCAAACGGGTGGATTGCCGCGCGCGAAGTTCGGCTTTTAACTCGCGGCCCGGTATCCTTGGGGCACTCCGTGCGGTGATCCAGGCGGCCCGGGCGCCGAACCTGTTGGTCTCCTTCAGCAACGAGGGTTTTATTTCGCGTCTGGACATGGAGGAAATGCTGCGACAACGTGGGGAAGTGAAGGTAATCGAACACGACTTCCGTCGCTACGTGGGGGCCCGCATCGGCATCTACAGCCCCTCTGGCCAGCGGGTAGGAAAAGTAAGCCACGTTACAAATAAGGAGTACCTATACCTTGTGACATCGGCGGGAGATCCCTCGCGTTAAGGCGGTTCCCTATGCGTGTACGCAACCTCGTCCTCCTCCTCCTCCCCCTCGTTGCCCTTTCGGGTCTGGGTGTCTGGTGGTGGGCACGTCAGGATAGTCCAGTTTGGACATGGAAAACTGCGGTACTTGAACGTACTGATGTTCGATCGCTGGTCACGGCAACCGGCAACATTGAAGCGGTAACCACGGTGCAGGTGGGCACCCAGGTCAGCGGAATTGTCGCTGAGCGCTTGGTGGACTTCAACGATAATGTCCGCAAGGGGCAGCTTCTTGCCCGTATTGATCCTACCCTTTCCCGTGCCGATGTCGATGCTGCCGAGGCCCGCCTCGCCTCGGCCCGCGCCTCTGAGCTACGTACCCGCCTGGAGAAGGAGCGGGTGGCCGGCCTCCAGGGGCAGGGGGCGGCGACGGTACGCGAGCTGGAGCTGGCCCAGGCGGACTGGGCTGTCGATGTGGCTGAGGTGCGCTCCGCCGAGGTGGCCCTGCGGAGAGCCCGGCGGAACCTGGACTATACCGACATCCTTGCGCCCATCGACGGGGTGGTGGTGCGCCGCGATGTGGATGTGGGGCAGACCGTAAATGCAGGCTTCTCGGCGCCGGTCTTATTTGTGTTGGCGGGTGACCTTGCGCAGGTGCAGGTGCTCGGCAGTGTGGACGAGGCCGATGTGGGCCGGGTGCTGCCTGATCAGACCGTGGCCGTCTCGGTGCAGGCCTGGCCAGGCCAGACTTTTCCGGGCCGGGTGCAGCAGGTGCGCCTGCAGTCCAAGCTGGTGGACAACGTCGTGACCTATCCTACGGTGGTAGCGGTAGAAAATCAGGAGGGAAAGCTACGTCCTGGCATGACGGCCTCCCTGGAATTTTTGGTGGCCGAGGTGAAGGACAGCCTCTGTGCGCCCAATGCGGCGCTGCGTTTTCGTCCCGAAGCGACCATGTTGGCCGCCGGTCAGAGTCTTCCTGAGGAGGGCGGCGGTCGGGGCAAAGGTCGTAGTAAAGCAGGAATATTGTGGGTGGAGGGAGAGGGAGGTCTGACCAGCCTTTCGGTGGAGACGGGCCTGCGGGGTGCCACCTGTACGGAGGTGAAGGGGGAGGGAGTCAGCGAGGGCATGAGCCTGGTGATCGGGGCCGAGGCTCAGACCAGCAGCAGCACCAGCCCCTTTTCCGCAGCCAAACCGGTCAGTGGCTTCCGAGGAGGCGGCTTTTGACGCCGGGAACGCCGGTGGTGGAGACGGTGGCCCTGTGTCGGAGCCTGACCGGTGCCGACGGGGTCACCCCCATCCTCAAAGGGCTGAACCTCCGGGTGGAAAAGGGAGAAATGCTCGCCATTATGGGGCCGTCGGGCTCGGGCAAGTCCACCCTCCTCAACATCCTCGGCTGTCTGGACCGGCCCAGCTCCGGCACCTACCGTCTGGACGGGGTGGACGTGGGCGGCCTGGACGACGACGCCCTGGCCGATCTCCGCAACCAGAAGCTGGGATTTGTGTTTCAGGGATTTAATCTGCTCCCGCGTACCTCCGCGCTGGAGAACGTGATCCTGCCCATGCTCTACGACCGGGCGCAGCGCTACGCCGATCCGGAAGTCCGTGCCCGTGCCGCCCTGGAGCAGGTGGGACTGGGTCATCGGATGAACCACCACCCCAGCCAGCTCTCCGGTGGGCAGCAGCAGCGGGTGGCGGTGGCGCGGGCTCTGGTGACCGAGCCATCCTTGCTCATCGCCGATGAACCCACGGGAAACCTGGATTCTCACATGGGCCAGGAGATCATGGCGCTGTTTTCCTCGCTGCACGCGCAGGGGCGTACCCTGATCATCGTCACCCATGAGCCGGATATCGCGGCTGTTTGCTCGCGGATTATCGTTCTCAAAGATGGACAAATCGTCGAAGATCGTCCCAACTCGGCGGTGGTATGAAGATTGGCAGCCTCATCTCCATGGCGGTGGGCTCGGTGCGCCGGAATGCCGTGCGCTCCGTGCTTACGATGCTCGGCGTGGTGATCGGTGTGGGATCGGTGGTGGTGATGGTAGCAATCGGCCAGGGGGCAACCAAAGAAGTAACCGCCAAGGTGTCGCGCCTGGGGACGAACCTGATCGTGATCACGCCGGGGGCCACCCGGACCGGGGGGGTGAGCGGCGGGGCGGGCAGCCAGATGACGCTGACGATGGATGATCTGGAGATACTTCAGAAAGAAGCACAGGAAATTTCAGCAATCACGCCGGTTTTGGTGGCGCCCAGCCGGGTGGTGGCCGGGGGCGCCAATTGGCGCACGCAGGCCCTGGGTGTGTCGCTGGACTACCTGAAGATCCGCTCCTGGGAGGTGCAGAGCGGCCGTTATTTCGATACATCGGAATTTCAGAGCCGTCGAAAGGTTGTGGTGGTAGGCCAGACCGTGGCGCAGGCACTTTTTGGCGAGGAGGATCCGGTGGGACGTACGGTTCGGATCCGGGAGATTCCCGTAGAAATTATCGGCCTGCTATCCAGAAAAGGTCCTACCGTGGATGGTGCCGATCAGGACGATGTCATCCTGATGCCCTCCACCACGGTGCAGACCCGTATGGCTGGTCGCAATTTCCTGGGCCAGATCCTGGTCAGTGCGGCCGATCCGGGGCGGGTGGACGCGGCCCGCCGCGAAATTGCGGTGATTCTCCGCGAAAACCACCGGCTCAGTCCCAAAGATCCCGACGACTTCACCATCAAGGATCAGCGGGAGATGGCCGAGCTGGCTCAGGGCACCACCCGGGTGATGACACTTTTATTGTTGGTCGTCGCCAGTGTGTCTCTGGTGGTCGGCGGCATCGGCATCATGAACATCATGCTGGTGTCGGTGACCGAGCGCACGCGGGAGATCGGCATTCGTCGTGCTTTGGGGGCACGTCGTCGGGATGTGCTGGCCCAGTTTCTGGTGGAGGCCATCGTGCTCTCCGTCCTGGGCGGGGTGCTCGGCGCCTTGCTGGGGGTGGGGGTGACCGCGGCCCTGCGGCAAGTGACAGGTTGGGCCGCCGAAGTAACAATTTCGAGTATCGTATTGGCCATGGGTTTTTCCGTGGGAGTGGGGGTGCTCTTTGGCTGGTGGCCGGCCCGCCGCGCCGCGGCCCTGGAGCCCATTGAAGCGCTGAGGTTCCAATGATGTGGATACTGCTTTCGCTGGCCTTTTCTGCCGAGCCGGATCACGATCTCAGCTACGACGAAGCACGGGAGCGGGTACTGGCCTTGGGGGTGGACCTGCGTCTCGCCGAGACCGCACAGCGGCAGGCGGAGGCCAGCTACCAGCAGCGCCGCCGCGCCTGGGATCCCGATTTACGTTACTCCGCGGGTGTCCGTGCATCCATCAGTCCCGATGGTTTTTCTCCCTTGGCCAGTGTGGGCCTGGACAGCAGCCTGCCCATCTACGCGGGGGGCGCCTCTCGGGCGCGGCTGCGGCAGGCGGCGGCCGCCCAGCGCGCCGCCGAGGAGGATCTCCGCACGGAACACCAGCAGCTGCTCTGGTTTTTTGGGGACAGTCTCCTGCTCTTATGGGAGGCAAATGCGGCCCTGGAGGTGGAGCAGAGCCGGGTGCAGAGTGAGCAGGCAAGCCTGGAGCAGATCGATGCCCTGGTGCGTGCCGGATCGCGCACGCAGGCCGACCTGCTGCAGCAGGTGGCGGTGGTTGCCGAGGCGGAGGCCGGCCTGTTGTCGGCGCGGCGATCCGCCCGCTCCACCGAGCTGGTGCTTCTGGTTCTACTCCGCCTGGATCCTCTTCAATCCTGGGAACTGCATGCGCCGGTGGATGCAGGCCTGCCTACGGGGGATGCGGTGGCCCTCACCGAGCGTGCCCTTCGGCAGCGACCGGAATTACTGGCTGCACAGGCCAGGATCGAGCAGGCGATTGCCGCGGTGGAGGAGGAAAAAGCCGGCCTTCGCCCCTCGCTGGAGGGCAGCCTGGGGATGTCCGGAAGTGTAGACCCCTTTCAACCCTCCGATGTGAATGGGGTTGCGACGGCGGCCCTACAATTGACCGGTGCTATCCTGGATCGTGGCAATACCCACAGTGGCCGTACCCAGGCAGAGCAGGCCCAGCGGGCCGCAGAGCTGCGGCTGGAGGAGGCCCAGTGGCAGGTGCGCCGGGAGCTTGCCGACGCCCTTTCGCGTCGGGATGCGGCCTTGGCAATTTTGAAGGCTTCGGAGCGTCAGAACCAGGCTTCGATGGAGGCGCTTCGTTTGGTGGAAGCCCGCTATACGGCGGGAGCAGCACTGTACACGGAGCTGGCGGCGGCCCGTCTGGCCCAAGTCAGTGCCCAGCGGGCGGTGGTGGAGGCGCAGAGTGAGGTTCACCGGGCCGTTCTGCTTTTACGCTGGGCGGTGGGGGAGGAGCTTTGAAGACCGCGCCAGTGTGTTAGCCTGGGGCGGAGGTGTGTATGCCCCCGATGAAGCAGTGGTTGAAGCGGAACGACGTCTGGCTGTTGGGCAGCGCGGTGGAGGGGCAGGACCGTCCGGGCTCCCTCTACGAAGTACGTCTGCCCCCGCTCCAGCCACGCTGGTTTCAATTTTACGGTCAGGTCCACGACTATCTGGGAGAGGTGGGGCTGGAACTGGGGGAGCCAACACGCGCACGTGCCGACATCGATACCGGCTGTATGAGCAGCTCGGTGGTGGTCAAGCCCAATGTGAAGCTTCCCGCCGTCGGCATCGATCTACGCTCGAACTTCAGCTCAGAGGTCAGCGTAAACTACGAGATCGAAGAGGTAGAAGCCGTTTATATCGAAGGCTGGGATCCTGCCCGTATCGACTATTTTGCCGATCTATTGCGCGGGAAGAACAAGGTCATCTGGCAGAACCTTCGGGGGAAGGCCACCGCCCATCGTCTTTGGTTTGCCAAGAGCTTCAAGGTGAGCTTTTCCTCAGCGCATGGGGTGGACATCGGCGCCGAGGTGGACATCGCCAACTTCAAGGTGGGTGCGGGGGTGGAGATGAGTGCCGGAAAGAAGGGGGAGATCCAGGTCTCCAACAACCTCTCGGTGCCCTTCGGGATCTCCTACCAGGAATTGCGACCCTGAGGGCGCAGGTGGGTAGGAGATGCTGAGTGTCTTCCTCGGCTTTGCCCTGGCTTCTCCCTGTCCGACGGGTACGCTGACCGTCGGCACCGATGCCACCTTCCCGCCTTTCTCCAGCAAGGTGGGAGACCAGTACAGCGGCTACGAGATCGAGCTGGGGCAGCAGGTGGCCACCCGCCTGGGCTGTGGTATCACCTGGGTCAATTCCTCCTTTGACGGCATTTTTCCGGCGCTGCTCTCCGGGAAATACGATGCGGTGATCGCCTCGGTGACCATCACCGACGAACGTCGGCAGTCCATGCTGTTTTCGGTGCCCTATATGGAGGCCGGACAGGCGATTGTGCAACGAATTGGCGATCCGACGATCCCGGACATCGCCGGGTTGGGCGGCAAGCGTGTGGGGGTGGGCCTGAACACGACCGGGCAGTATCTCCTGGAGCCGCACCCCGAGGTGATCCTGGTCAAATATCCAGCGGTAGACCTGACACTTTCCGATCTGCGTGCGGGCAGGCTGGACGCGGTGGTCGGCGACCGGCCGGTCTTTGCCTACATGCTGCAGCAGAGTTTTCCCGATCTGAGCCTGGGTACCGCGGCGCTGAATTCCGAGCAGTGGGGCATCGTCTTTGCGCCCGAGCGCCGGGATCTGAAAGAGGCGGTGGATGTTGCCCTTTCTGGTATGGTGGCCGACGGAAGTCTGCGGGCGCTGGAGGAAAAATACCTGGGGACGGCCGCCGCAACGGAGGGGGCGGCCTCCACCCACTTCCGCCTGGATCGCCTTGTGGTCAGCCTGCCCATGCTGGCCCTGGGCGCACGTTGGACGCTGTTTTTGTCTATAAGCAGCTTTCTGTGCGCACTGCCGATGGCGCTGCTGTTGGCGGTGGCCCGGGGCAGCCGTCTGGTCCTGCTGCGCCTTCCCGCGGCGGCCTGGGTGGAGCTGCTGCGTGGGACCCCGCTCTTGGTGCAGGTCTTCTTTTTGTACTTTGTCCTCCCTGGCTTCGGCATCTCCCTGCCCGATGCCACCACCGCCATCCTGGCGCTCTCTATCAATGCTTCGGCCTACATCTCGGAGATTCTGCGTGCGGCCCTGGGCTCTATCGACGCCGGCCAGTCGGAAGCGGCGGCCGCATTGGGGCTCTCCCGTTTTCAGGTGCTGCGCTATGTTCTGGTGCCCCAGGCCTTCCGACGGGCCTTGCCGCCCCTGACCAACGAGGCCATCGCGCTGATCAAGGAGTCGTCTTTGGTGAGTGTGATGGGCATGACCGAGCTGACGCGTACCGGCCAGGAATTGGCCAGTCGCTACGCCGATCCGTTGAGCATCTGGCCGGGTGTTGCGCTCACCTATTTTGTAATGACCCTGCCGCTGGCCCGCCTCTCCGCCTGGATGGAGCGTCGGCTGTCGGTGGGCATTCGTCGGGCGGGGGACTGAATGGACGTGCCGCTGATCGAGCTGCAGAAAGTCACCAAGAACTATGGCTCCCATGCGGTTTTGCGGGGGGTAGATCTGCGGGTTCGTCCGGGTTCAGTCGTCGCCATCATCGGGCCTTCGGGCTGCGGAAAGTCTACGCTGCTGCGCTGTATGAATTTTCTGGAACGTCCGGATGCGGGGCAGCTTTTTTTTCGGGGGAGAGTCTTGGGGGAGGGGGCCGAGATCCTGCGTGCCCACCGGGCCCGGGTGGGCATGGTTTTTCAGCGCTTCCACCTGTTTCCGCACCTGAATGTGCTGGACAACCTGCTGCTTGCTCCCCGGGTGGTGCGGGGGGAGGGGAGGGAAGAGGCGGCGCGGTCTGCCCACATTCTCCTGGAGAAAGTTGGGCTTTCCGCGATGGCCGGCGCCTGGCCGGAGTCGCTGTCCGGTGGACAGCAGCAGCGGGTGGCCATCGCCCGCTGCCTGATGATGGAGCCTGAACTTCTGCTTTTTGACGAACCCACCTCGGCGTTGGATCCGGAGCTGGTGGGCGAGGTCCTGGGCGTCATCCGCGATCTGGCCGAGGAGGGCCGGAGTATGTGCATCGTCACCCACGAGATGTCTTTTGCGCGGGAAGTGGCTTCAGAGGTGGTGATGTTGGATCAGGGGGTGGTGATAGAGCAGGGGCCCCCCGCGCAGGTGTTGGGGAACCCCCAACATGCCCGGACGCGGACATTTTTGAAGCGGGTGTTGGAGCACAGTCGGGAGTAGCAGCTACTCGGTGTAGCCCAGCGCCCGCACCGCCTCCTCCATTCTCCCGGTGGGCGTCTCTCCCAAGAGCTGATGTTCTTCATCCATTTTTTGCAAAAACTCTTGACAAAGCAAGGGCTGAGTCGGACAGAGATCCCGGGCTTCGGAGGGATCCGCACTCAGGTCCACAAGCCGCGCGCTTCCCTCTTCCGGGGTCCGGGTATATTTGTGGGGCCATAACAGAAGCCCCTCCTGCTCCGCACCGTAGAGGCTGTTGACGAGGGGGAGCACCCGGACCGGTGGCTCCTTCCGAAGGTCTATCCCAGAGAATTCCGGCTCACCCCGAGGGTGGTGAACCAAGGCGTCGGTGGGCGGCCGGGGAGGGGTGATGCCCGCGATGGCCAGAAGTGTAGGGGCCACGTCGATCAACGACGCCGGTGCGGTCCAGCGCCCCGGAGGGATGCCGGGACCGGCCAGGGCCATGGGCACCCGCAGCAGCTCCTCATAGAGGCTGTGGCCGTGTTCCCAGCCGCCGTGCTCCCCGAATTCCTCGCCATGATCGGCGGTATAGAGCACGATGGCGTCGGGACCCACACCGTCGATCAGCCTTCCCAGAGCGGCGTCCGCACGCTCCGCCTCCTCCCGATAGGCGGAAAAAAATTCCGCCTTCAAGGCCGGTGTCCAGCGTAATTGGCCACTTCTCAGCCTACTCACGTTCAGGCGCGCCGCCCCGCCGGGTCCCAGGGCCTCGTCCAACAGCGGGGTGCTTGCATGTGCATAGGGCAGGTGCGGTCCCAACAGGTGAACCCACAAAAAAGTATTTGTGTCAGAAGAGCGCAGAAGCTCCAGCGCCCGGTCCACCCGTGCCTCGGGATTTCGGGAGGTGGGCCGCAAGGGGAGACCATCCAGCCCCAGCCGGAAGGGATCCAGGAGCATCGAGCGTGGTGGCTGCCGCAGCTCGGCGTGATCCCAGATCAAAAAACCATCGTCAAAACCGCGCTCCGGGCTGATCTGTGGGTTCTCCACCACGGCGATGGTGCGCCAGCCCGCATCCGCGAAGATCCGCGCCAGGCTCGGGGCCTGCAAGTGGCCCATGCGGGATTTTCCGGCGGTCGGCGGGCGGATCACGGCCCCATGTGCATAGGGACTGCGACCGGTCAGAATGCTCCCCACCGAGGGCACCGTCCAGGGCCCGGTGGCCCATGTGGGGCCGGTCCGGCCACGTGATGCCAGCTTCTGAAAGGAAGAAAGCGGAATATCGGCCCGAAGAGTGTCCATGGTCACCAGCAGCACCCGCGCCGTCCCCGGCTCCGTTCTCGGCTCCGACACCGATCGTTCCAGGGGAATCCCCCGCATCCAGGCGCTCAGGAGCAGCGCAGGCCCCACTGCCAAGAGCCCCACCCGCCGATGCTCCCCCCAGCGGCGCAGGCTCCAGCCTCCCATAAAAAGCAAGCCCACGGCGGCTAAAATCAGCCCCACGCCCCGCGCCTCCAGGCTCAGCAGGGCGGCCTCTATCAGGGTGGCGAGCACTGCCAGCCAGGGCGAAAAATGCCGGAAGACCCATCCGATCAGCGCCCATGCCCCCAGCAGAAGGGCGCCCCGGCCCGGCTCCAGGCCCCCCGTCAGGAGCAGCTCTCCCACCCCCAGCCCCAGCCAGGCCCACAGGCCCGCCCTAGCGTACACCAAGCTTCCAACGGTACAGGGCAAAAAGGCGGTGACTCTGCGGATCTTCGATGGAGAACAGGCGATCCTCGGGGCGGAGCGGTATCGCCACCGGCCGTGCGGGCACCCAGGGAGAGGCCAGCTCGTCGAGCATGGGCCGCTTGGAGAGAAAGGAGCTCCGACGGCGGGAAACTGCATAGTGATTGGCGCCCAAGGCGGCTGCGGCGGCGAGCTGGTCCCCCTGCAGCAGGGTCTCTTTCCAGGATGCCGGGCCCACCAGGCCGTCCGCCGCAATCACGTGCCGTCCCGAAAACCAGGCGGTGATCCCTGGAAAGTCTTCCATCAGAATGCGGGCATCCGGCTCGGTGGCGGTGCCCACCGCCGTCGCAAAAGAGAGGACACTGGCATGGAGCCCTTCTCCAGGAAGGGGCTCAGCTTCAGCAGCCACACCAGCACCAGAAGACCCCGGATCAGGCGCGGATGTGGAAGGGCGCGGAGCAGGGGCAGGCCCGCATGCAGGGCGGCCCAGGCAAAGGGGATAAAATACCAGGGTGCAACGAGGTTGTTGGCAAGGACCATCAGACCCAAGTGCAGGGCCCCCAGGCCCAGGCGCCGCTCGGCGGCCCCCTCGCGCAGGTGACGCTCCGGCATCCAGGCATCGGCGGCCAGCAGACCCAGCCACAGGATCAGCCCCAGGCCCCCGGCGATGGGCAGGTAGTGCAGTAGTTTGGTGGGTTCCAGGCGAATCATTCGGCTGAGCATGTCACCCATCCCCTTGATCGCCGCACTCGTGGACGTCGCCTGGCCGCTCACCGACAGGTTGAACAGGGCCGTGGTGCCCACGCCCACTATGCCCCCCAGGATGCCCCACCGACCGGAGGCCAGAAGGTAGATCGTGTAGTCTATCCTACAGATTGATACAAAAAAGCCGCTCAGCGCCAGGGAAAGAGGCCCCCGTGCCTGCTGGTGCAGCCCCAGGGCCAAGAGCAGCAGCGCGGTCTCCATCCCCATGCCATAGCTGCCCACACTACTGAATGATAACATAAATGTGAGGAGGGCGGCCTCGGGATAGCGCCGACCCCAGAGCCATGCGGCGGCCATGGCCAGAAGCCCACTCATGGCGATCCAGGCGGGAAAAAGCGTTGCGGTCCCGACCAGGGCACCCAAGGCGGTCGTCAACAGCAGCCAGGGCAGGTGGAAGCCGGTGGTCTGGCTTATGCCGTCGAAGGAAAAACCGTGCCCCGCCAGCAGGTTCCGGGCGATCACCGGGTAAAAAAGGGCATCATCGGGAACATCCCCGATCCAGAGCGGCAGCGGCGAGGCCAGGGTGGCTACCAGCAGCAACAACGCAGGAAGTAACAGAGCAAGTTCCCCCCAGGGCGAAGGGCGTTCTGAGTTGCTTGCTGGACCCTCGGTCACGGCTCCCCCCGGTATCGGCTTCACTAACCGCTCGCCCTTCCGCCGACGCCCTTTCCCGTGCGGACGCACAAAATGGCACCGGACAAGAGCGGAGCTGTCGGATAGGTAGGCCGCTGGGGAGGTCGTATGATCGGTGGTCCCAAGGTGGTGGTCAACATTGGCGCTGTGAAGCCCCTCCCGCGCCTGGAGGAAGGCCTTGAGGAGGTGGAGCAGCGTATTGGCGAGCTGAAAGAAAAGCTCGAGACCGGACCGGACAAAGTCCTCGGGGCGGAGCTTCAGCGTTGCCGGAAGCGCCTCGCCGACCTGGAGGCGGAGATCGAGGCCATTGAAACTTCCCTATCCGGGGATCTGGACAAGCTGCGTGCGCGGCAGGTCCAGGTGCAGAATGCCCTGGGGCTCCACACGCCCGCAGAGCTTCCCGCGGGTCCGCGTGCGGAGCTGGAGAAGCTGCTGAAGATTCAGGTGGTGCGGCTTCGCGACGTTACCCGCCTCACAAAGATTCAGAAGAAATGTAAGTTAAAGACTGAGCCAGCCAAGCTCGATCTGTTGGCGACGGATCTTGAGGAGGACGTAGGCGCCTACAACCGCTTCGAGGCCTCCCTCGAAAAGGCGCTGGAGGAACACCACGCCGCTCTGTGGGAAAAAAATGTGGACGGTCCGCTCGATGCTCTCCTGAAGAAAGAGAAGGTGTCCGAGGCCAGTATTGGCTTGGACCGACTGCTCAAGGCTGAGTTTCTGAAGCTGAAGAAAGCGGGATGGAGAGGCTTTGATGCGGCGGTGCCGACGGTGGTGGCGACTGCGACCGCGCTGGTGCTGGCCCAGGCCAATCGCAACAGTATTCGAGCTTTGGGCAACGATTTTTTGATGTTGAATGCGAAGAAACGTTTCTCCATTCTGGAGAAAGGGGAGAAGGCGGACACCCCCGCAGCGCAGGTCCGGCAGGAGCTGTTGGATACACTCGCTGATCAGCGCAAGCCCTCCAAAAGCCAATGGGTGAAGCTGTTTGGGATGGCCGGCTATCAGGTCAGCAGCGGAAAAGGGCGCTTTGACGGCTATCCCATTCACCTTACCTTTGACAAAAACTCCTGGAGTGTCGCGTCGGATGGAGGTCTTGACGTGTCAACGCTCAGCGTGCAGGAGATCCTGGATGGCCTGTTTGGCACGGTGGGCTGGGCGAATCAGGTGCACGCCACCTTGGAAGTGACGCTTCCATCAGGGAAATATCCCCATGTCTACTGGGGGGGGCACGTCAATCGTTGGGATGAGGTCGAGAGAACCTTGGGCAAAGATGCAGCCTGGAGCACGCGCGCCCAGGCGGCGTTGACGGCGGTGTTGGACGAAGAGCGGGCAGAGCTTAGGAAAAAGATCAAGATCGCCAAGGACAACGACGGTAATATTCCCGGCTGAGTGGTGGGGGGAGCCTTCCGGACTCCCATCCACTGCAGCGGGATAGGAGGGGAGATGCTGCTTCTCCTCTGGACCGCCTGCGCCGCCCCGGTTCCCTCCGGCTCCTTCTCCCACGAGCTGTGGACCCAAACCCTCGCCACTTTTGTCGATAGCAAGGGCAGAGTGGACTACAAGGGTCTGCAGCAGCATCGCGACGGGATCGATGCCTATACCGCTCAGGTGGCCGCCTCCTCCCCCCGTCTGCACCCCGAGCGTTTTCCGAGGCGTGAAGATCAGCTTGCCTACTACCTCAATGCCTACAACGCCTACGCCATCCAAGGGGTGATTGACCGGCCAGGGCTGCAAAGTGTGAACCAGAGCCGGTGGATGCTCTTCTCCTTCTTTTATCTGACCCAGGTGACCGTAGGACAAAAATGGATGTCTCTTCACTATCTGGAGAACGACATCATTCGAAACATTTTTGGGGATCCACGAATTCACTTTGCGCTGAACTGTGACTCGGTGGGCTGCCCCCGGCTGCCGCAGGAGGCCTTTGAGCCGGATCGGCTGGAGCAGCAATTGGAGGCCGGTACCCTGGAATTCTGCCAGGATCCTGAAAAAGTCCGGGTGGAGGGAAGCAGCTTGAAGGTCTCCCAGATTTTTGAGTGGTACGGAGGCGACTTTGATACATCTGGGGGAGTCGTAGCCTTCATCCTGCACTATCGGCCGGATTTGCCCCCAGATCTCAGCCTGGGCTACATTCCCTATGACTGGGCGCTCATCGCACAGGAAGGACGGGGGCCCTGAAGGTGTATAGGATCTTCCCATGCTGATGCTCCTCCTCGCCTGCAGCGACCCCGCCCCCCCTCCGGCCTTGCCCTTCGAGCAGCGCCCGGTGGCCTCTGAGCGGGTGTACCTTGCCTTCCCCTCTGACCGCGTCAAGGATCGCAAACCCTGGGCCACCGACATTGAAGCGGTGTTGAAGCTGGATGAACTCCCGGTCACCCACGGAAACCTGTGCTCTGTGGTTGCGACGATCGAACAGGAGAGCGGCTACCAGACCGACCCGGCGGTGCCGGGCATCGGCAATATGATAGACACCTGGATCGAAGAAAAACAGGCATCCATGTCTAAAATCCCCGGATGGGCCATGGCCACCGGCTTCAAGGTGGTGCTGGACAGCCGCCCTTCGCCCACGGCCGCCAGCTACAGCGAGCGCCTGCACGCCGCCAAAACTGAAAAAGACGTGGACGTCACCTTCCGGGATTTTATCGCACACTACCGCTCGAAATTGCCCGAGCCACTGCGGACGATGGAGTCGGCAGCACAGATCGTGGGCCTGGACCTGGATGACCTGAACCCCATCACCACCTCGGGCTGTATGCAGGTGAAGGTGGACCTCGCTGAAAAGCACGCTCGAAAGCATGGAACGGACCTGGCCATGGTGCGGGACAGCCTGTACACCCGGCAGGGCTGTATGCACTACGGGGCCCAGCGGCTCTTGGGCTGGAAGGCGGGCTACGATAGCCCCACCTATCGATTCGCCGACTACAATGCGGGCTATTTTGCGAGCCGGAATGCCGCCTTCCAGGAGCAGGTGGCCAGCCTGGTGGGTCGCAGCCTCGCATTGGACGGCGATCTACTGCGCTACAACAAGCAGGGAAACCCGGCTTCGGAGGCATCACAAACGCTGACGGCGGTACTCGAAGTGCTCCAAAAACTCCCCGAGCCCATGACCGAGGCACGGATCCGCCGGGAGCTGGCCAAGGAGAAGGAGCGGAGCCTGGAGCAAACCGAAGTCTGGACCACCATCCGCCGCCTCTACAAAGAAAAAACCGGCAAAGAACCAGCCTATGCCCGCCTGCCGGAGGTGGAGCTGGACTCCATCAAGCTCTCCGGCAAGAAGACGACGGCTTGGTTCGCGCAGAGCGTCAAAAAACGATACGATGCCTGTATCACCCGCATGAGAGGCTAATTTTCAGGCGCGGCGGCGACGGAGCACCGCCCCCAGTCCTAGCAGACCCACCAGCCCGAGCCCGCTGCTGGCCCCCGTGGAGCAGCCACAGGTGGGATCCTCCTTACCGGAGCCTGAGTCTGTGGGACCGCTGTCGTCGGTGGGGCCAACGTCGCAACCCTCATCGACTTCGGTGTCGCAGTTGTTGTCCAGGCTGTCGCAGAGTTCCTCTGCATCCAGGTAGATGATGGCGTTGTTATCATCGCAGTCGGTCACCGCGGCGTTGCCATCGGCCTCGCCCGCATCCACACAGTCCAGATCGTCGGAGGCCACGGTGCTGTCCGCATCCGGACGCTGCCCGTCGGCATCGGCATCGACAAAGCAGCTTTCTTTGCCATCACAGTCGCCGTCCAGGCCGTCTGCGGTGGTCTCCACACCGCCCGCGTAGATGGCGGAATTATTGTCATCACAGTCGGTGCCGCCGAAAGCGATCGCGTCCTGACCATCGGAGTCGGCATCAAATTCTCCCGCCGCGTCACAGTCCTGGAAGATGCCGTCGTAGGGAATGTCGGTGGCGCCGGGGTACACATCGTCGCGATTGTCGTCACAATCGGTGCCGCCATAGCTCTCCGAGTCGTGGCCGTCACCATCGGCGTCGTAGTCGGAGTCTCCGGCACAGTCCTCGTCGATGCGGTCGTACCAGATCTCGGTGGCGCCGGGGTAGCTGGCCGGATCGGAGTCGTCGCAGTCGGTGCCACCCCAGGCCGAGCTGTCCCAGCCGTCGGCATCGCGGTCGTAGTCCGAGGCGCCGTCGCAATTGCTGTCGATGCCGTCGTACCAGCGCTCGGTCGCGTCTACATTTATGTCTACGTCTTGGTCGTCACAGTCATTACCACCACAGAAAACGTCGTCATAGCTGTCGGCATCGGCATCGCAGAGGTCCGAGCCGGAGCAGTCCTGATCGATGCCGTCATAGGCCACGTCGGTCGCCGCCGGGGAGATCGCCGCGTCGGCATCGTTGCAGTCTTCGCCCTGCGAAATCTGGCCGGTGCCAATGCAGCTGAGGTTCGCTGTCGTGGGGTCGCCGTAGCCGTCCCCATCCCGGTCCAGATACCAGGTAGTGGCATCCGCCGCAGAAGAGTCGTCGGTCAGACCGTCGCAGTTGTCGTCGGCACCGTTGCATACTTCGGGAGCGGCGGGGGAGACGTTCCCATCGACATCGTTGCAGTCTGTGTCGTCGGAGGTATAGCCCGAAGGTACGCTACAGGCCGGGGAGGAGGAGGAGGCGTCGCCGTAGCCATCGCCATCCCGGTCCCGGAACCAGGTCGTGGCGTCTACCGCGCTGTTTTCGTCGGTGGCACGGTCGCAGTCGTCGTCATAGCCATTGCAGTATTCGTCGGCTGCAGGAGAAACCGCGGCGTCGCCATCGTCGCAGTCGTTGCCATCGGCCACATGCCCAGAGGGGGCGTTGCAGGCGGTGGTTCCGGCTGAGGTGTTGCCATAGCCGTCGCCGTCGGCATCGACGTAGTAGGTGGTCGCGTCGGTGGCTGAGGGATCATCAGTCAGGCCGTCGCAGTCATCGTCGTAGCCATTGCAGCGTTCGGATCGGCCGGGATTGGCATTTGTATTATTGTCATCACAGTCGGCGCTATTGGAAACGCGGCCGGAGGGAGCGTTGCAGGCCACGGTGTAGCTTCCGGAGTTGCCGTAGCCATCGGCGTCGGCATCCGCGTACCAATAGCTCTGGTCCACCGCTGTGGAGTCGTCGGTCAGGCTATCACAGTCGTCGTCAACACCATTACAGTACTCCAGCTCGCCGGGGTTGATGGCAGCGTTGCCGTCGTTGCAGTCCTGCGCTACCGCTACATAGCCGGAGGGTGCGCTACATGCCCGCTGTGTATTGCTCGAACTTCCGTAGCTATCACCGTCGCTATCCTGATACCAGGTTGACGCGTCAATAGCAGATGTTTCATCCACGCTGCTGTTGCAGTCGTCGTCCACGCCGTTGCAGCGCTCGGAGGCGGCCGGGGAGATCGCGGAATTGTTGTCGTTGCAGTCCAGCGCCCGAGAGACATAGCCGGAGGGCGCGGTACAGGCCACCGATGTTACACCGGAGTTTCCATAGGTATCTGAATCACTATCTTGATACCAGGTTGACGCGTCAAGAGCGGATGTTTCATCCGTGGTGCCGTCGCAGTCATCGTCCACACTATTGCAGTACTCGGAAGCACCGGGGTAGATTCGATTGTTGCTATCGTTACAATCCGTGGAATTGCTGACATAGCCGGAGGGTGCACTGCAGGCCACGGTGCTGGCTGCTGCATTTCCGTAGCGATCCGCATCGCTGTCCTGGTACCAGGTGCTGGCATTGGTAGCGGAGGACTCGTCGATGCTGCCGTCGCAGTCGTCGTCCACATTGTTACACAGCTCGGGATCTCCGGGGGAGATCGCGGCATTGCTGTCGTTGCAGTCGGTGCCGCCGCAGGAGCTGGCGGTGTAGCCGTCGGCGTCCGCGTCGGCACAGGCGCCAGCGCTTACCCAGCCCACGGCGTTGGCGTAGAGGCGCTGCATGTTGCCATCCGACAGGATGGAGGATGAGTTGTAGTTTCCAGCAGTATGAAAGTTGACGATCCGGCCGCTCATGTATTGTCGCACGGCGACGGCGGCACTCCCGTCGGCATCGGTGGCCAGCACACTCACCGCGTAAGAGCTGAAGCTGTGGGCCCCCCCCACGTTGATCCCCGCGGAGGGCAGGACGAAGCTGTTGCCCAGGCCGGCCATCACCGTGTGGGCGGTGTTGCTGACGGTGATGGTGGTGGGGATGGTGTTGCCACTGATACGGTCGGTGAGAACCAGCTCCCGGATGGCGCTGGTACCGTACTGAAGTTGCTCATAGGCGCTCCACTCTGAGGTGATAAAGCCACCGCCATTCTGCACATAGCTGACCAGCGCCGTCTGGCCCGCGGTCGGCATCTGGGTACTATAGGTGGTACCGTTCAGGTGGATCACCGCGCCATAGCCGGTGGGGGCGGGGTTGCTGCCGGTGTAGCCGGTCTCGCTGGTGGCGGAGAGCGTCACGCTATGACCCGCAGCTTGCAGGTAGTTCTTCAGCGACACCGTGTTGGCGTTGGTGGCGCTGTCGTCCCAGATGATCAGGACGGAGGCGGCGTGGGCGGGAGAAAGCAGGCCAGCAAGCAGGAAAAGCATGATACACCGCGGGGGAATGGCGTGTAACCAATTTCTCCCCCCTCGTCACCCTGGTACCAGTGCTTTCCCGCCGGACCTCAGGGCTGGGGCACCACGCCGAGAGGGGATGTGCAGAGGCCGTGTCCAAAGGAGGTAAAGCCCTTGTGACCGATGGGCCGGAATGATGACAGGGCGGCCTGGCGTCGATAGAAGCGCTGCCCCATGCCGAACCTCGTTTCCCTTGCCCCCCTTCCGCTGTGGATGGCCCTTGGCGCCGTCTACAGCTTCATCATCGTCAGTACCGCCATCGCGATGGCGATCCCTTCGGTACGTCGCTCCCCGAACATGATCAATCCGATCCTGGGGTGGTGGCCGGTCAGTATTGTAGGAACTATGGGTGTTTTTTTTGGTCCGCTACCTTCGGTCGCCGTCCTGGGTGCGGTCAGTACCGGGGTTTTCCTGGAGGCGCTGGCCCTGGTCGGGCTGCCGCCCCGTCTGCACCGTTTTATCGCCGCCGCTGGCGTGAGCATCGCCATCCTGGTTCATTTGGTGATGCTGGTGGACGGAAACCTTGCGACCATCCTGGCCCTGGCCCTGCCGATGTTGTTGGTGCCCGCAGCGCAGCTTTTTACCGAGGCGACCACGTCCTTTATCCGCAATGTAGGCGGGGCTCAGTGGATCCTGCTCGCGACGGTGGGCATGTTCTCCTTTGGCGCCCGACTGGTGACCAGTGAGCTGGGGGGACCCTACGGCGGGCAGGGCGCGGCCTTTGTCTTTTTTGTGTTAGTGATGCTGGCCGATGCGCTGCAGTGGATTGGGGGAAAGCTCCTGGGGCGCACCGCCCTGGTCCCGCGTGTCTCCCCTAAAAAGACCTGGGAAGGGTTTTTGTTTGGGGCAGCGGCTTGTGCGGTGGCAGGAGCCCTGATCGCCCCGCCGATCATGGGGCTCTCCGTCGCCATGGGAGCGGTGTTGGGTGCCACCATCGTGGCCTTGGGCCTGTTCGGCGACATCATCGCTTCGGGCTGGAAGCGCGACGCGGGGGTGAAGGACTCCGGCAACCTGATTCCCGGCCAGGGGGGGCTGCTGGACCGTTGTGACAGTATCATGTTTGTCGCCCCCTGGTTCTACCTTTTTGCCACGGCAACCTCTCCATGAACCTCGCGAATTTTTTGACACTGTTGTCGGCGGCCTCGGCGATGATCGGCGTCTTCACCCTGATCTGTGTCGGCGGGCCCGTCGCGACGGCGGTGGCGTTGACCTGTATGGGGGCCTCGTTGATCCTGGATCGGGTGGATGGTGCGGTCGCACGGCGGCTGGGGCTTAGCTCGGCGATGGGAGCGCAGCTCGATAGTCTGGCGGATCTCCTGGCTTTTGGGGTGTTGCCCGCGGTGGTGGTCGTTGTGCGCCACCCTACGGGATGGATGGCGCTGGTGGGGCTCGCCTACACCCTTGCTGCGGTCTGGCGTCTGGCCCGCTACGACGGCGAAGAGCTGCAGGTGGGGCGTTGGGGGCCGGCTTTTCTCGGACTGCCCACCTCAGCCGCAGGCTGCCTGGTGGTCACCGCGGTCACCCTGGCGGATCAGGTGTCGGCGACTGCAGGTTGGGTGGAGGGGGTGCTGGTTCTGGCTGCGGCAGCCGGAATGCCGTCCACCCTGCGCTATCCGAAGGCGGGTATTGGAGCCTGGCCCTGGATGATCAGCGTGCCCGTGATGATCCTGGCCCAGTGGTGGGGGCTGCGGGCGGGAGGCTGAAGCGGCACCCTGAGGAAATTCCCCAGGATCTCAGGACATCGCGGGGCGTCTTGGGCGGGCGCCTACCACCGCACCGTCGCGGTCGCCTGTGCCGAAAGCCAGGCCGGTCCCAAGGCAATCGAAGTCTGGAGCATCCGCGCCTTGGCCGCCGTCCGTGCTTCGGGGTCGGCCTCGAAACCGCCGTAGGCCCCAAGGACAAGGTGTTTGCCGATGCCGAAGTTAAAGCGCGGTCCCCAGCGATTGTGTCCACCCACCGGGCGGATCTCCCCGTCGTGCTCCAGCCCCACGGCAAACCAGGGCAGGGGGACCAGGGCCAGCGTGCGATCGGACAGTAAAAGGCCGCCTTCATCCAAAAGATAGAAGGCTCTGGCCCGGGACTCCAGGTAGAGGGGGAGGGGAGGGGCCTCCCAGGCCAATAGAAGCTGCCCGCCAAAGCCCTTGTCGCCGGTATAGCTGCTTTGAAAGCCGACCATCGGAGAAAGGTAGAGGGAGCCGATCTCAAAAGTAGGCCCCAGGCTCAGGCCCGCATCCAGGCTCCCGGCGAAGCCCTCCACCGCGATGGCGGTCACCCGCGAAAAAGGAATCGCAACGCCAAGCTCTCCCTGTGGATGCAGCGTTGCCCCGTCAAAATGAGCGGTGATCCAGCCGTTTGTGGGCAGCTTGGGTGGGCTCTGGGCAAGCGTGGTTCCAAGAAAAAGGAGGAACATCGAGGACATCAGCGGCCTCCAACGGTTGGAGTGGTGCAGGACTCCCCGGAGCCGGGGAGCTGGCGGGGGCAGTCGTCCAGAGAGAGGAGGTAGGCCACCAGCGCCGTCACCCGATCGCCGCCGGGAAGGTCCGAAATGTAAAAATCGTGGCCGTAGCCGGCGATGC